>DASUWS010000247.1:0-23751 GCA_036378295.1 Ktedonobacterales bacterium | reverse complement strand
ATGGGTCTGCTGTTGCCGGCCCGCTCGCCGAAACCACTCAAATTCGAGATGGCGTCGCTGACGCCTGCTTGCCCGCCAAATTCATTGCTGAACACGAAGTCCGCATCGAACGAATGGGTGTCGGACTTTTCGTGGACGATGAGACGATTATAGCCCGGAGCTACCCCACCAGCACGAGCGAACCGGGAGTCTGCGGACTCTCGCCCAGGTATGAGCGCGCCACATTGAATACATGCTCGGGCATCGGCGAGTAAAGCTGCGCCGCACGTTTGACAACGAATCGGCTCACCGCAATGTTTGCAAAATAGCGCTTCTTCGGGTGAGGAAGTATCACAGCAAGGGCAGACAATTTCGCTCATGTTGCACTGCATCCTTCTTGTGTGAGATATTGACCGAAGCTGGTTGCAGAACTGGTGGCGTGTATCGGGGTTTGCACACTGGATATACAAATATACGATTGACGACACTAAACGAATAGCGAATAGGAATTTTGGCAGTATCCTTCGTAAAGAAGTCGCATTGATGCCTTCAATGCCCACCCAACTGCCGAAGCGGCTGACGAAGAAATAGCCGGATACCGGCAGTTGGGTAAACGTTACCTGACCTTGAGGAATTGTCGTAGCGGAAGAGCGGGAGAGGCTAGACAGCGCTGAAGTAGCGGCGCGGATTGATCCACGCCAGTTGTACGTCACATTGCAATGGCTCGTCTCCGGCGAAATACGGCTATTTCGCCTGCGGGAGCGGCACATTCTGCAGGCGCACCTGCCCCTGGGCAACGGCTTTTCCATCGGCGCGGCGCGTGATCGTGACGTGCCAGAGCTGCTGAACACGCCCCTGGATGATCGGCTCGGCGACGATGTCAACAGTGCCCTCGCGCATCGACCGCAGGAAGTCGGTCGAGTTATTCACCCCAACGGCGAACTGCCCATGCCGGAACATCGCCGCGGATGCGCCGACGCTGGCGACGCTCTCGATGGCAGTGGTATAGACCCCTCCATGAACAACGCCCCACGGTGTGTGATGCCGTGCGCCCAGATCGAGATGAGCCGTGACACGGGTCCCGCTGATCTCGTCAAAAATGAGGCCGTGATCCTGAAGCCAGGCGCCACCAGCAGGCAGGTTTTCCAACGCGGGATGATCCTGCGGTCGGTGCTCGGGCGCGTTCTGATCGGTCATTGTTCTTCCACTTTCTTGCACCATCCAGTCAGGGAATCAGCCTTCAGCTTGATGATGAGGAGGAGCATACTGGCCGCGTTGGGACTTGCGACGCACAGTGCGCGCTACCAGAGCGAGATGAGCCGCGTTCCTGGCGTAGCGCTACAGAGCATAGCGCATGATAAGGAAACGCGTATTCGCGGGCCGGGCCACCTCGTCGAAACCAGCGGCGCGGAAGACCTCGCTGAGTCCCATGTAGGCGGCGGAGTTCGTGGGCGGCTTCATCCCCGGCTCGTTGAGCGTCGGATAGGCTTCGAGCATCGTGCCGCCCTGACCGCGTACGTAGTCGATGGCGGCATTGACCAGCGCGGTGCTTACCCCGCGCTTGCGCCAGCCTCGTGCTACATAAAAGCAGGTGATCGACCACACTGGCTGGTCATCAATCCGCTTGCGGGCAGGGGAACGTTCGAGAGCAGCGTAGACCTCGCGTGGACCCACGGAACACCAGCCAACGGGCTTTCCATCGGCATAGGCGAGCAGGCCCGGAGATTCACCATTGGTGACTATCTCGTGCAGCGCTGCTTTATTTCCAGCGCCATCATTCGTGCACTGCTGCCCGAATTGCGTCCGAGGCACGCGCCAAAACATACACCAGCAGCCGCCGTAGGCGCCACGCGGGCCGAACAGAGCTTCCAGGTCATTCCAGCGATCCGGCGTCAACGGGTGAATCTCGAAGCTGGCCACGTCCTGCTCCATCGGCTACTCTCCCTTGAACTTCTAGCTCGGTAACACCTCGTAGAACTCGACGCCGCCACCCGCCGCGCTGGTGTCGCCCGTGCGCGCGTGACCCGCCACGAATTCGGGGCTGTTGGCCCAGCGGTCGAAGTCCTCGCGCGTTTCCCAGCGGGTCAGCACGATATACTTCCCTGGCGTATCCCCAGAGCGCAGCACCTCCAGCCCGCGAAAGCCGGGCATCGCATCTACTTTGCCCGCGCGCTGCTGCCAGCTGCGCTCGAAGGGCGTGGTCGCCTCGGGCGGCACGGTGACGTGAAACATACTGACGATCATCGCTCATCCTCCTTGCACTTGTTCAGGTGCTCTATTCTTGCTCTATTCTTCGTCGCCGCCCCAGCGCATCTCTGGCGGCAGTGCCTCCTCATATCCGATCACCGCCAGGCAGCGGCGCACGATGCGATCAACCACCTCGTCTGCCGTCTGCGGGCGCAGATAGAACTGTGGCATCGGCGGCACGATGCGCACGCCCAGCCGCGCCAGCTTGAGCAGATTCTCCAGATGGATGGCTGAAAGCGGCGCTTCACGCGGCACCAGCGTCAGCGGTCGCCCTTCCTTCAGCACCACATCAGCGGCGCGTTCGAGCAGGTTGGACGAGAGACCCTGTGCGATGGCTGAGACGGTACGCATCGAGCAGGGGATGACAAGCATGCCGGATGTGAGGAAGCTGCCGCTGGATATGGGCGCTCGAAAGTTGTCCGGGTTGAACACACGCGCCCCGAACCGGCGCTTCCAGTCGGCCAGGTCGTCGTTGAGGGGATGGCCAGTCTCGTCGGGCCAGACCTGGCGGCATGCCTGCGTGTAGGTGATATGCGTCGGGATGCCCAGCTCACCCAGCACCTCGATAGCCCGGCACGCCATGACAACGCCGCTCGCGCCGCTGATGCCCACGATCAGCGGTGGGCGCGTCGCTGCCTGCCGCCCCTCCTGGTTTGCCATGACCCTCACCCTCTCTCGCTCCGCCAGACACCAACCACTGGCCCCTGCCTGCAAGAGACTCTACCGCATCGGATGTCCACACGCCAGTCGCGGCGACGTACCTTTTGATTCAGCGGTTGTCCTGGCCCTGCGGAGCCGACTATACTGGCGACGGAGCCGCATCGGTCAGCACCGGCCACAGGAGGCCATCCCTATGAACAATCGTCCACAGCCAGGAATCCGCACTCATCGTCCAGGCAGGTACGATGAGCATACCGTGCCACCCAGGCCGAGCGCGGGCCGGGAATCGGCTGAGCCGCGCACGCGCCGGGGCACGCTGCAATGGCTGCCGCTGGCGCTTGGGGCGCTGGCGGGTGTCGCGCTCGTCATCGTCGCAATGGCAATCATCTCGCACCTGTCGGGTTCTGCGTCACGCCCATCGGTCAATCCGACCGCGCAACGGATCTGCGATGACCTCACGAGCCAGCAGTATAGCGACCTCTACACCCTGCTCTCACAAGCGGAAAAGTCCCTTGGGCCAGGCGACCAGTTTGCCGCCAGCCAACGCCAGCTCGACGCCCAGCTTGGCACCGCGCGTGGCTGCACCTACCGCGTCGCCAGCCAGGATGCTGCCAGCGCCACCCTCACGCTGATGCTCACTCGTGGCTCATCTCCTCCCGCGTCGGGGCAGGTGCGCCTCATATTCGAGCAAAATGGCTGGCGCATTGCTGAGTATGACTCGTCGCTGGTTGTGGCGCCTGTGTCTCCGCTCAGCCGCGCGTGGTCGAAATCCCAGAGCGGTTAAGCGTCTTCGTCATCGTCCGCACTCTGGGACTCCAGCGCGGCAATCTCGTTGCGCAGCCCCCGGATGCCCGCTGAAAGGCGCGCTGAGACAGAGGTGCTCTCCAGCAGGTGTTGCTTCTGGTCATCGTCACAGTTGAGGCAGGTGGCGATCAGGTAGGAAAGCTCGCAGGCATCATTGGGTACCGTGATCAAGTGGTCCTCGCTGCCGAGTAGCGTCAGCACGGTATGCAGATACGTTTCGAGCGTCCCGTGGGCTTCCGCTGCCAGATCAGCCTGAATCCGCGCGTCCGGGTCGGGCATATCTTCCAGTGGCTCGACCTGCCCGGATAGATAGAGATGCTTGTCTCGCCGCTCCTCAAGGATGCGAAATCGCTGCGTGCCAACAGTCAGCAGATTATAGCGGCCATCAGGGAGCCGCTCGTAATCAATGATGCGGGCGAGCGTCCCGACGCGGGCGGGGATTTCGTGGCCCAGCGTGCTTCCAGGGAGCGCGAACACGATGCCTATTGGCAGGTTGGAATCGAGACAATCGCTCGTCATATGCCGGTAGCGCGGCTCGAAAATATGCAGTGGCAGCGCCATCCCTGGAAAGAGCACCACATGGAGCGGAAATAGCGGGACTTCCAGCAGCGGACCAGCCACATCGCCCTCCTTTCAGCAGTGCTTCAGACACAACGCTCGCCATCACTTCCTGAACCACACACGCATACTGGAAAATGTATCATGACAATGCCAGCAACTACTGATACATACCATACGGCAGTATTATGAATATGGGCAACCGCGCCCAGCCTGATTCTAGAGCACCAGGAGGCTGAGATATGCGTGCCGTCTATGGCAACCAGCAGGCGCAGGCGCGTCTGGAACGTGCTGTGCTGGGCGATGCTGTAAGCCATGCCTGGCTGCTGACTGGTCCAGCGGGCATCGGCAAGACGACACTCGCGCTCGAATTTGCCCGGCTGTTGCAATGTACCGAGCGAGACCGTGCCGCGAGCGAGCCATGCGGCGAATGTCTCTCGTGCCGCAAGATTGCTCACGGCAACCATCCTGATGTCACGCTGATCCAGCCAGAAACAGGCAAACGCACCCTGAAGGTTGAGCTGGTGCGGGAAGTGATTCGGCTGGGAAACCTCACGCCATCTGAAGGGCGCTGGCGCATCTTCGTGATTCCAGACATCGAGCGCATGGTGTTGGCGGGCGCGAATGCGCTCTTGAAGACGTTGGAGGAACCCGCGCCAGGGGTCGTGTTGCTGCTGACCAGCTCTGAGCCAGAGACGCTCTTGCCCACAGTGCTCTCACGCTGCCAGATCGTGCCGATGCTCCCGCTCTCACCCGAAGATGTAGCGCGGGCGCTCACCGAGCGGTGGGGGATGTCAGAGCACGAGGCGCGAGAGCTGGCGGCGCTGGCGAATGGTCGCATCGGCTGGGCGGTGCGCGCGGCGGAGAAGCCTGAACTGCGCGAGCAGCGTATCCACGAGCTTGAGGAGATTGCCGCTCTGGCGACTGTTCCCCGTGATGAGCGGCTGCGGCGGGCGGGCGCATTTGGGACCGACGTGGAGTCGGCACGGCGCGTGCTAGAGCTTTGGATGCTGTGGTGGCGCGATGTCGTCTTGGCGGCGGGTGGCGCGAGCCATCTGGTCACGTCGGGCGACCTGCGATCACGAGCGGAGCGGCTGGGCAAACGCCTGGGAGTGGAATCGTCCCAGCGCTTTCTGCATGCCCTGCTCGACGCGCAACTTGCGCTGGAGGCCAACGCCAATCCACGCCTGACGATGGAGGTGCTGGCACTAGATTTGCCTACGCAACCCGTGTGAGCTGAGGCCGCAAATTCTGCCTGTGCGGCTTCAGTAGCCTGCTACACGGAGGCCCGCCTGTGAACCTGACCAACTATACCGAGAAGGCCCGTGAGGCACTGATGAGTGCCCAGCGAATCGCTGAGGATCGCTCGCATTCCCAGCTTGAGCCGGAGCATTTGTTGCTGGCGCTGATCCGCCAGCCCGAGGGTGTGGTGCCGCGCATCTTCGAGCGGCTGGACATCGCGCCAACCACTCTTGCCGCCGAGCTAGAGAACGCTTTGGACGCCTTCCCGGTCGTCAGTGGCACGGCCCCCGCACAGGTGACCATTTCCTCGCGGCTGCGCCAGGTGCTCGACCGGGCGCAGGACGAGATGCGCGCTCTGAAAGACGAATACCTTTCGACCGAGCACCTGCTCCTGGCAATGGTACAATCGCGGATCGGCGGCGCCTTGCAGCGCATCTTTGCCGCGCACAACATCACCCGCGATACCGTCTCCCAGGCACTGGTTGGGGTGCGTGGGCATCAGCGGGTCACCACGGCTACCCCGGAATCCTCCTACGAGGCGCTCGAAAAATACGGCTATGATCTGACGCGCTCGGCGCGTGAGGGAAAGCTCGATCCAGTCATCGGGCGCGATGAAGAGGTGCGCCGCGTCATCCAGGTGCTCTCGCGGCGGACCAAAAACAACCCGGTGTTGATTGGCGAGCCGGGCGTTGGGAAAACGGCTATCGTCGAGGGGCTGGCACAACGCATCGCGCGCGGCGACGTGCCTGAGGCGCTCAAGAACAAGCGGCTCGTCGCGCTGGACATCGGCTCGCTCGTGGCGGGGGCGAAGTATCGTGGCGAGTTCGAGGAGCGGCTGAAAGCCGTATTGCACGAAGTGCGGGAGTCCAGCGGCGAGATCGTTCTCTTCCTCGATGAGCTGCACACGGTCGTGGGCGCGGGCGCAGCTGAGGGGGCGGTGGATGCCGCCAATATGCTCAAGCCGATGCTGGCGCGTGGCGAGCTCCACATGATCGGCGCGACGACCCTCGATGAGTATCGCAAGCATATCGAGAAAGACGCCGCGTTGGAGCGCCGCTTCCAGCCGGTCTATGTCGGTGAGCCGACCGTCGAGGATACCATCTCGATTCTGCGCGGGCTGCGCGAGCGCTACGAGCAGCACCATAAGGTCCGTATCAAGGATACCGCGTTGATTGCCGCTGCGGTCCTCAGCCACCGCTACATCGGCGACCGCTTTCTCCCTGATAAAGCCATTGATCTGGTGGACGAAGCCGCCTCGAAGATCCGTATGGAGGCAACCAGCATGCCCGCCGAGCTGGACGAGGTGAACCGGCGCATCATGCAGTTGGAGATCGAGCGCGAAGGACTGCGCAAGGAGAAAGACGAAGCTTCAAAGGCGCGGCTCCAGGCAATCGAGCGCGAGCTGGCGAACCAGAAGGAGCACGCGACACAACTCCGTGCGCGCTGGCAGCGCGAGGTGGATGAGCTCAACCGTGTCGGCAAGCTCCAGGAGCAACTAGACGCCGCTCGCACGCAACTCGACCGGGCAACGGGCAACTTCGATTGGGAGGCAGCGGCGGAATTGAAGTATCGCGTCGGTGAGCTGGAGCAGCAGATTGCCGCCGCCATCCAGCAGCATGAGGCACACCGCCAGGATGGGCACAAGCTGGTGCGCGAGGAGGTCAGCGAGGAAGACATCGCGGAAGTCGTCAGCAAGTGGACTGGAATCCCGGTGACGCGCCTGATGCAGGGCGAGGTCGAGAAGCTGGTGCATACCGAAGAGAATCTGCGCAGGCGGGTCGTCGGGCAGGATCGCGCGCTTGCCGCCGTGGCCAATACTGTGCGCGCCGCACGCGCTGGCCTGCAAGACCCCAACCGTCCCCTCGGGAGCTTTCTCTTTCTGGGGCCAACCGGCGTCGGTAAGACCGAGACGGCGCGCGCCCTGGCCGAATTTCTCTTCGACGATGAGCACGCGATGGTACGCATTGATATGTCGGAGTATCAGGAGCGCCATACGGTCAGCCGCCTGATTGGCGCGCCTCCCGGCTACGTGGGGTACGAAGAGGCCGGACAATTGACCGAGGCGGTGCGGCGGCGGCCATACAGCGTCATCCTCCTGGATGAAGTGGAGAAGGCGCATCCCGAAGTATTGAACGTGCTCCTGCAGGTACTCGACGATGGGCGTCTGACCGATGCCCAGGGGCGCACGGTGGACTTCCGCAACACCATCATCATTATGACCTCCAACCTCGGCAGCCAGTATATCGTCGAGCAGGGACTGACATCAGCCCAGATCGAGGAGCGGGTGATGGCCGCGGTGCGCCAGCATTTCCGCCCGGAACTGCTGAATCGCATTGATGAGGTGGTGATTTTTCAGCCGCTTGGGCGCGAGCAGATTGCGCAGATCGTGGACATCCAGCTACGCGACCTGCGGCAGCGGCTGGCCGAGCGCGACATGACGCTGGAGCTTACCTCCGCCGCCAAAGAACGGCTGGCCGATTTCGGCTTCGATCCGGTCTATGGTGCGCGGCCTCTGCGTCGGGCGATCCAGCAGCGCATCGTGCATCCGCTGGCGGTGCGTCTGCTCGCGGGCGACTTCCACGCAGGCGACACTATTCTGGTGGATACCGACGGCGAGCAATTCACCTTTCAGGCAATGGCAACGCAACAGCGACAAGCCGGCAGTTAGCAGGCATGGCCACGTGTATCTTGAGGCCGGTAGTCCGCCTGTCAGGAGAACAGCAAAGCGATACCAATCAGAAACAGCATCAGGTGGTGCACGATGGGCAAAGAATAGCCAGTAACTTCACCGATGAGGAGGTGCATGCACTCTGCGACCTGCTCCATGAACGCCACGATCACCTCTCATGGGAAGAGATCGAGGCGCAGGTGAGGCAGCGATTGGATGTGCACGGTAAGCCATCTAGCGTATAGGCTGACCATCTATTGTGTTATCTGGTTTACAAGCTACCATGCGTTCACTTATAGTGGACAGGATGGTAGCTTGTCCGTTTCTGAAAGGACATAAGGATGCAGCCGTATTATGTGCCGCCACCGGCGAAACGGCATCTGGGGTTTGTAAGTCAGTTCTTCCTTGGATTGGCAATTGGCTTGGTAGTTCTGGGCTGCCTGGGGGCTGCTTTTCTGGGCGTGGGATTGCATACTGGATTGCTGGCCGCGCCCGCTAATGTAAATCTTCCCAGCTTCCTCCAGCCACCTCCGGATGGCTATCTCTACCACGATGCGGTCGACGCAGCATTCTTTACCTTCGATAAGGCGCCGCAGGACGGCCCGATCAGTGGGACGTACTATTACGCTCTGAAAGATGGGGTCACTGTCACCCAGTACCAGTCCAATTGGACGGGAGTCCAGGACAACAATCGGATTGCAGTTGATGTCACAGGTGGCCTTGGGAGCATCCATGTCACCGGCAACTGGCGCGGCTCCAATCTCCTCATCACCTACCAAGATCGCTACAACGGCTTCATGACGATCACGCTGCATCCGGCACGTTTCGACGATTACAATCGCGCCCCTGATACGCTCAAGGGCGTTCCCCAGTAGGAATATCGTGATGGAAACTACACCATATAAGCCGCTCTCGAAGAGACGGCAGGCCCTGACGGTCGTTGGTTGGGTGGTACTGATGCTGGCCATCTGCGCCGCCTGTTATTGGGCCATCGCCATCACCTGGGCCGTGTCGTTACTTGTCAACAAAGAGTGTCCTCATATTCCAGCCTGCTAGAGCACAAGAGGGGAATAAGGAATGTCGTCGTCAACCTCACGCCCCATTCCCCCACGGGTTGACTTGAGCCAGGTCAGCTTACTCGCAGAGATTGTTCTGCGTGGTGGCAATATCATCGATCCCCGCGCACAGGCTATTGCTCGCGAACACTATCAAGAGCCAAATGAACATTACCAACTGGAGGTAGGGCTTTCCTGTCTCTTTCGCCCTGGCGCGACGCTTGATGAACTGGCACGCGAAGGCACCTATCCAAATAGTCGGCTGAGTGTTGCCATTGTCCAGCGCCTCGTGGATGAGTTGGCTGTGATCGGATGTACACCTGTCCTCTATGTGACGCCTGCACCTGTTGCCCCAGATCACCATACCCTGGTGTTCCTGCGAGGTGGTATGCTGGAGGCAGCGCTCCAGGATGATATGCTCCAGGCACTGGTACGTGCTTCGACCGTTGTTCCGAATCCGTATCGGCGTTTCAAGCCGCAGTAGGAGGTCATATAAATGGAGCCAACCGTAATTGATATGGAGTTGTGGCCCGAGGAGGTCCATCCACGCTGGGGTGTCGGCTTCTCAGTATATATGAAGGATAAGCCAGCACATCTGGTCCGCCACGTCACTGAAAACCCTCACGTCATTTTGCGTCAGGTCGATGTCGAGATCGAAGCGATCCTCCATCCCGATAAGGACGACTGGTGGTTTGCTTCGATTGCAGGCAGCGAGTATCGTGACGTTCCTGGCATAGCCGATGACGTGCCGGCTGCCGTCGGGGATACCGCGCAGGAGTAATTCGCTATCCCCCGGAAAAGACCCGCGAGCAAGCCACCAGTATCGCGCCGATGAACGACAGCGTGGCCCACCGCCAGAGGTGCTCATGCACGAGCCGCAGCTACGCATGCGGTGGTGGCCCAAAGATGACAGGGCCGTCCTTGACTTTCACGAGCATGTAGAGCACAATGCCAGGCGCGAACAGGATCTTTAGCATCAGCATGGAGCCAGTCACATGGCTTGCCGTCCACAGCGCATTGCTGCTCCTCATACGTGCTCCCCTGTGATCACGTGTGATGTGGCACGTCTGCCAGGCGATGCGCACTAGTCTCCGCAATCGTCGGCAGGCGTTATCTCTATAGGTATCCTTGCTGGTGAATGATATCAGGCGACTCCTGAGTGGACCAGTGATTCTTCAGATGCCAGCTCACTGGCCTGGGCAACGGCGGTGAGCCGCCGCCCAATCCCGATGAGCCAGAGCGGCACGGCGACGAAGAAGGCCAGGAATAGCGGGATAGCCAGCGTAATGGCGGCCACTATCAGCACTGGATACTGTTGGACGAACACCCCGACATGAGCTATCGCCGATGGATCGCGTCCATTAATGAGCTCGACCAGGAGTACGAGAGCGCTCATCAGGATGAAGGCAATTCCCGTAGATGTGCCCAGTCGCGCCAGCCGCCGTGAGAGACCGCCACTCGTCTGAGCAAGCTGGTTGGACAGGATCATCCACACGCCGAACAGCCCAAACGCGGACATGACGAACGGCAAGTTCACTGCGAAGCTCAGCACTCCCGCTACCAAGAGCGCCTGCGCGATGACCACAGCCACGAGGCCCACGACGCCGATTGTCATACCGATCTGGCTGAGTCCGCGGCGATCGGGTGGTGCCAGACGATGTAGTGCGACCGTGAGCGGTAGCATGCAGAGGAATTGGAACAGGCCAGTGCTCATAATCTTCAGGATTGATAGACTGCGACAGGTTGGGGAGACTGAGTGGCGGCACGCGCTGAATCCATTCCCCAGCTATGCCGAGTGGCTCCCGGCTCGTCGCGAGCACACGCACATCTGGGCAGCGCGCGAGAAGCCCTGCCACAATCTGAGCGCAGGCCGCTATAACGTGCTCGCAGTTGTCGAGCACCACGAGCAGGTGTTTCGTCCGCAGGAAGGCGCACAACCTGTCGAGCGGTGAGGAATCGGATGCTGGCAGGGTGGCCGAGGGTACCAGCACCTTTGCGATGGTTTCCGTTACGAGTTCCGGCGTAATCAGCGGCGCAAGCTCGACGAGTCAGACTCCATCTCTAAATGCATCCACTTCGGCAGCAACAGCATGCAGCGCCAGGCGCGTCTTGCCCGTGCCACCGGGTCCCGTCAGCGTGACGAGACGATGCAGGCGCAGCAGACGCGCAATCTCCTCCAGCTCGCGTTCTCGGCCAATGAAGCTGGAGACCCCGGCGGGCACGTTAGTGGTGCGGCTCAGTAGAGAAGACATGCTGGCCCTCGTGTGGCTCGGCAGTCGGAACCTGGGCAACCCGGAACCGTCTTGGACGGTTTCCAGACAGTGTCGCTTATGCGCGCACAACCGTCAACATGCCGTCGGCTGCGGGAGGTCGCCCCGCAGATAGCTCCTGTGATACGCAATCCGCTTGGGATGTTGGTATCTGCGGATACGGCCCTCTCCCCCAGCCCCTCCCGTTGGGACGCAGCCGCTCCGCGCCTGCAACGGCGCTTCTCGCCTGACGGCTCGCGCGTCTGCCCCCGACGCGGGGAGGGGAGCCAGATCCCCGTGCTGGAATCCCCTCTCATCGGGGAGGGTGGCGCGCAGGGCCGGGAGGGGGCGAATGACAACGACCACAACAGATTTGGTATGAGATGGCTCAACACGCAGGAATGACGATAGGCAGCAGTACGCTCCAGCACGACGGTACGAACCGCACTCCGCCGAACCAGTCAGCCTCGTCCATTGCCCGCGTGACTCTCCTGGTGTGCCTCAGTCGTAGATGGCTGGCTCGTGGCGCAACAACTCCTGCGCAAGCTCGCCTACCAGATCGTAGCGGCCATAGGATGGCATGAGATAGCAGCCCTGGATCAGTCCGCGCGAGCGCGCTTCCGTGATGACTTCATGGGCCAGCTTGATGCCAACCTCACGCCCGCGGTCGCCCGCTTCGCGCATGCGGGCGCGCACCTCGTCCGGGATGGTGATGCCAGGCACCTCGTTGTGCAGGTATTCGGCGTGCTTCGAGCTGTGCAGCGGAATCATCCCCAGAATCATTGGCACGGGAATCGGGCCGAACGTGTCGAAGAACTGCTCCAGCGGCTCCAGCGAGTAGATGGGCTGGGTCATGATGTACTGCGCGCCCGCGTCCAGCTTCTGTTGCAGACGGCGCAGTTCCAGTTCGGTCTCGGTGAGAAGCGGCTGATTCTCTCCGGCCTCTGCCATAGCATCCCGCGTGGTGTCCAGCAGCTTGCGCCGGGTGCGCTCGCGCTCGACGTCGATCAGATCGTTGAGCATATTGAGGTTGAGCGCTGCGCCGATATGGAAGTGCGCGGGCATGCCCAGCGCGGCGCCTCCCGCGTCGTGCCCTTCGTTCATGCCGCGCAGCACGCCGATCAATCCCACGGAATCCACGTCCCAGACGCCTGTCAGATTGGGGTAGTTGCCCGCGTGCAGTGGATCGCCTGTCAGCGCGAGGATGTTATGCAGGCCCAGCGCATGCGCGCCGAGCAAATCCGACTGCAGTGCCATCATGTTACGGTCGCGGGTGGTAATGTGGAGGATGGCTTCCAGGTCGAGCGCGTCGCGCAGCAGCCGTCCCAGCGCCATGCAGCTCATGCGCACCCGCGCCATAGGGCTATCGGCAATGTTGACGAACTCCAGCCCAAGCGACTTGAGGTAGGCTGCCCCGTCGAGAATCTTCGAGGGATTGAGCCCCTTGGGGGGGTCCAGCTCGATGCTGACGACGAACCGCCCCGCACGCAACGCCTGTTGCAGGCGTGTTCCTTCGCTGGTGGTGGCCGCTGGTTGTGTGCTCCCAGCGAATGGATCGAGTTCGGCCAGCGGCGTCTCAACCGTCCATGCGTGTGTCGTGTCGTGCGGCTGGTAGCCCGCGAGGGCGTCGCGCATGGCCGCTACGTGTGCTGGCGTGGTACCGCAACAGCCGCCGATCAACCGGACGCCACTCTCGACGAAGCGGCGCGCGTACTCCGCGAAATAGGCGGGCGTCGCGCCATAGAAGAAGCGGTTTTCGACCCGGTGCGGAAGCCCAGCGTTTGGCTGGGCCGAGAGCAGCGGCTCATCTTCCGGGCCAGGCGCCACCTGGCGGAGCGTCCGCGCCATCCGCTGCACCGCGTCCTCGATGCCCGCTGGCCCCTGGCTGCAATTGCTACCGATCACGTCTACTCGCAGGCTCGCCAGCATGCGCGCCGCCGCCTCGGGAGTCTCGCCCGCCAGCGTCAGCCCATCTTCACTGAAAGTCAGCTGCGCGACAACCGGAAGGTCTCCCGCTTCACGAGCCGCCAGCACGGCCTGGCGCAACTCGACGAGGCTGCCGAAGGTCTCCAGGATGAGGAGCTCGACTCCGCCCTCCATCAGCGCCTCGATCTGCTCGCGAAAGATGCCGCGCAGGATGGCGAGCCGTGGCTCATCATCCGCGAGATCGGGGATCTGCATCTGCCCGGATGGTCCGACAGCGCCCGCCACAAAGACCATCTGCCCGGCGACTTCACGCGCCTCGCGTGCCAGTTGGGCTGCCCGGCGATTGATGCGTTTCACTTCATCGCCCAGGCCATACGCGCCCAGCTTGATGGCATTCGCGCCAAAGGTATTCGTCTCGATGATTTGCGCGCCCGCAAGGATGTACTCACGGTGGATGCGCTGGACCAGCTCGGGACTGGTCAGCACCAGTTCATCGAAACAACGGCCGTGCATCTGGCTCGCGCTCGCGCGTGCGTAGAGCATCGTGCCCATCGCGCCATCACAGAGCAATGGCCCCTGCCGCAACCTATCAAGTATCAGCTCACTCATATAGCAAGACCCTGCGATCAGAAATAGAGAGATGCCAGGCACGAACATCGCCCGATTGATGGCACTCAATGACATCACGCCCGATTATAACACTCCTCAGTGATTTCCAACGGATGGAGAACGCTGCGTAAGGAGCGTGACGCGGTTCACGGAAAAGGGGCGGACGCTGTGTTATGATCTTCCCGCGCGTTCGGCCTCTGGATAGTGCATACTCCTGCTATGTGCTGACAGATGCTGACCCGCAAATCCATGCCGCGAGACAAGAGGTGCAACTATTGTTCGCCAGCTTCCGTATACCTGACAGGCCGCGTAGGGAGCCAACCAGGCGGGATGCAGCGCGACGTGGGAGCGTTACCTGATTGACCGAGACGCGCATACCATGCTGGCGCCGACGGATTCCACGTGGCTCCTATCCATCGGCTGCCGGTAGAGAGCGGGGGGGCAAGGCATATGGGATTCTGGCAACGGTTCACGAGGCTTTCGATGCACATGCGAGAGCGGGGGATTGTTCTTCGCGTAGGGATCGCCGCCATTACACTGGCAACCGTCGCAATGCTTGTCCCGATTTCGACCGCTCACGCGGCGTTGCTGCAAACAGGGTCAGCCACGAACGTCGGATCGTTCGGCGTCGATAGCTGCACCTCGCTCGATGCGGCAACCGCTCAGTTGATGCCAGCGCAGTTCTACATCGCCGAGCTTGGCGCGGGGGCCTACAGTCTGGATTGCGTCCAGCGAGATGTCATTGATTACGTCGGTGAAGAGAATGTGCATGGCTACTGGGGGCTGAGTGGCCCGACCGATGTGGCCGATCCCTACGCCTATGGCCAGCAGCAGGCGCAAGCTGCCCTGAATGCCTGGCAGAATACCCCCGGTATCGCTGGAATTACCATCTTCGCCGACGTGGAGTATGGTTTCGGCGGCTGGACGAAGGCGCCTACTCCCGAGCAGCAGCAGCGGAACGTGCAACTGCTGAACGGTTTCCTTACGACGATTGCCCAGGCGCAATTTGTGCCCGGCGTCTACCTCAACAACCACGACAAGATGACATGGTTCCCCGCCGACTATATCTCGCAGGTGCCGTTCGTCTACTGGGTCGCTGGCGGTCCGGAATCGGGTACGATGTGTGCCCCATGTGAGCCTATCTGTCAGACCCTTCCACCAGTCATACACAGTTGGAAATCGGTCGTCTCCCAGGAGATCTTCGCGGGCCAGAAGGCGGCTATCTGGCAGTACTGGCTGAGCGGGTCCGGTTGCAGTGGCGACTTTGTCTATTCACCTCAGTCGGGCTACCATGCCTTCCTGCCCAACGTGTAGGCTGGCCAGCAATCGAGAGACTGCCACCCGAAACCAGTATCAGACGGGCCGAATGCTGCTGCTCCAGGCACCCATTGCGCCTGACTTCACTGGGCCGCATTCTGCATGGTAGTTGGTGCGGGCGCTGCCTCGGCGTTGGGCGAAATGGGGAGCGTTCCCGTAAAGATTGCGCCACCTTCAGGCCGATTGGCCGCCGCGAGACGGCCTCCGTGTGCCACGAGGATTCGCTGAGCGACAGCCAGCCCAATACCCATGCCGCCAGTTTTGCGGTTGCGCGAGCTTTCGCCGCGATACAGCGGCTCGAATAGATGCGCCAGATCGCGCGGAGCGATGCCCGGCCCCGTATCGGAGACACTGAAGGCGATTCTGCCCCCCTGGCGCTGCCACTGGACGTGTACTTCGCCGCCCTCCGGCGTATAGCGGATGGCGTTATCAACCAGATTTTCGACCGCGCGCGCCAGCAGATGGGAATCGCCGAGCAGGTGCGCGGGCGGGGACGGCGCATCCAGCGTCAGGGTAATAGCCTTTGCCGCCGCAAGCGGCTGCGCGCCTTCCACGACATGCCTCAGCACCTCGCCAAGCTCTAGCGGCGCGTGTTCTGGCTCGATCTCCAGATAATTGAGACGGGTGAAATCGAACAGGTCAGCGATCAGATGCTCAAGCTCGTCTGCTTTCGCCTGACACATCTCCAGGTAGTGGGCCGCTTTCTCTGGGGTCGCCGCGACGCCACGCTGTAGCCCCTGGAGGTAGCCACGCAGCATGAAGAGCGGCGTGCGCAGGTCGTGAGCAACCGCGCCGATGAAGAAGCGTCGCTCTCCCTCCAGCGATTCCTGCCGGGCGAGCGAGTCGCGCAGTGTCGTGGTCATCCCCTCCAGGGCCGCAGAGACCTCGGCAATCTCATAGACCGGCGACCGCGATATCCGTACATCAAGATTTCCGCCCGCGATGCTCTCGGCGGCCCGGCCCATCTCGATCAGCGGGCGAATGACTGGCTGGCCGACGAGCCATAGCACCACCGCCAGCGTGATGCCGAATGTGCCCAACTCCGCAATTGCCCAGAGAACCTGTACCAACCGGTAGGGAGCCGTAGAGGTATCCCAGATGAAGGCGACTCCCACCGGGGAGGAATTGGCGGCCTGCACCGGATTGGTGATGACGATGCGCTGGAAAATGAGCTGCGTCTCAGCGGACGACTGGCTCGCCGTCGCGCCCGGGGTATCCTGGGCAGTCTGGGGCACGGCGGCGAGGAATTGGTGCGCGTCCGAGCTCATGTACACAGGTTGCCCTGGTTGGGCCGCGCCCTGCTGCGGCTGTGCGGGGAAGATCGCCACTTCCACGCCAAGCGCACCAAGCTTCGCGTTAGTGTGTCGCTGCCACACAGCATCGCGCCAGAGTGCGGCGTTGGTGCCAAGAATCTGGCGCACATCGGCCAGCCGGGCGTCTTGGATCTGCTGCTCCCAGGCTGAAGCGGGGGCCACCATCCCTATCTGGGCAAGGAATCCGGCACCAGTGATCGCCATCACGGCTAGAACCATCCATACCCGCAGGGGCAGCGGTCGTTTGTGGAGTCTGGGACGTTTCATTGACGCACCCCCTCAAAACGATAGCCCACGCCCCAGACGGTCACGATGTAGCGCGGGTTGGCGGGATCGTCTTCGATCTTCTCGCGAATACGGCGGATATGAGTTGTCACGGTGCTACGGTCGCCGAAGGATTCCCAGATCCGGTCGAACAGTTGATCGCGGCTGAAGACCTGGCGCGGGTGCTCGGCGAAGAGGCGCAAGAGCGCGAACTCGCGGGCAGGCATTACCAACGGCTGGCCATCCAGGCGCACTTCATGCGCGCGGGTATCGATGACTAGGCGGCCAAAATTCAGCACGCCGTCATCATGCGATGGCTGAGGCTGATTGCCCGATTGATAGCGCCGCAGCACGGCGCGCACGCGCGCCACAACCTCGTCAGGTGTGGCCGACTTGACGACGTAATCGTCGCCACCGAGACGTAGCCCGCGAATCTTGTCGCTGTCGCCGTCTCGCGCGGAAAGGAACAGCACAGGCACGTCCGTCACCTCGCGGATACGGCGCAGAACCTCGAAGCCGGAAACATCTGGCATCATAACATCGAGCAGCACGCAATCAACCTGTTCGCGCGCCAGGATTGCCAGCGCCTCCGCGCCCTCTCGCGCCGTCAGGACGGCAAAGCCATCTACTTCGAGAAAGTCGCGCATCAACTCGATGATGCCGACCTCGTCATCGACGACCAGCACGGTTTGTTGTCTATCCATCACGTGCCCTTCCTCGCGCTCCTCGTGCCGGTATCTCCACGCGGCAACGCCCTTCGCAACGTGGCTCACGTCAGCGCACCTGACCGCTTCTCGCCTGAAACCTGCTCTGCTCTTGGGCCAACAGATGCCCTGTGGTCTCTGACCTATTCCACATTGTATCGCGTGGCGTTGCCACGCATGTGGCCTGGCAGGAAGTCTTCAGCGACTGTTCAAGAATCGTTCAAGGTCGGCGCCCTGGCTTGTTCAAGAACGAGGCGTACCATCCCTCTCGTAATCGGCAATACCACGTCAACGACTCGAGACCGATACGGATATGCCGATAGAAGCAATCAGAAGCAATCAGAAGCAATCAGAAGCCATCGCAGAGGAGGCCATAGATGGCAACACCAATGAACAAACCACCAGGAAATGCAGCGACTGAGCGCACACGCCGGCGTGAAGCGGGTACCGTGCCTGGATTCCTTCGCGGTATTCAGCGGGCGCCCAGCCACGCCGCCAGCACGTATGACGGGCGGCGCGCTCGCCCCCAGGCTCGGATCATCCCGCGCACCACGAAGACGAACCTTGCACTGGCAGGTCTGCAACTGGTGATCGGATACCAGTGGCTCGTCTCAGGCGTCGACAAGGTACTGCTCGGCGACTTCCCCACTCAGATGGGTCATCTTCTCGCGACCCAGCTCGCCAGCGGCAAGCTTCCCGCTATCTTCGCCGCGCTCTTGCGGGCGTTGGTCGTGCCCAGCGCTCCAGCCTTTGGGTACATGGTCATGCTGGGTGAGACGCTTGCGGGTTTGGGGCTGATAGCCGCCGGTCTGCTCGCGCTCCTGCGCCCACTTGCCGAAACGCATCTCAGTGGCAGGCTGTGGGAGTTCTTCGCGGTGACCGACCGCCTTGTGACGATGCTTGCCCCCATAGCAGCAGGCGGTGCCCTGGTCATGGGACTGAACTACTACCTGCTCGATGGCGCACCGACACTCTGGTTCCAGCCTTCGCTCGCTTATGGTGGCGCAATCGCCCAGGAAATGACCCTGGCACTCGCCAGCCTCGTGCTGGTGGTTGCGCAGGTGTTCCCCTTGCGCACGAGCCGGTAATACACCGGCATTCTGAGAACATCCATCCGTAGCGATTTCTGCGATTGATAGCGCAGAGATTGGATTGAGAAAGAGAACATTCGCATGCATCGCATCATATCCACTAGCACGAAGAAATCCGCAGTGGCTCTGCTTCCGCTGCTCCTCCTCCTGGCGTTCGGAATCGCCGCATGTGGCCAGGCAGTCAGCGGTTCAACCGGGAATGGCGCGGGGAGCACAGCATCAAACGAAGTAACCACAAGCGCTACCGCATTCACACAGTCCAGCATCACGATCACGAAGGGTCAGAGCGTTCACTTTGTCGATGAACAAAGCGGCGCAATGCATATCATCTGCATCGGCAAGCAGGGTCAATGTGATTCAGGCGCGAAAGGGCCGCAGGAACTCGTCGGTAATGGCATCACGATCCAGCCAGGGCAATCACATGACGTGCCGTTCGATACGCCAGGTACTTACCCTATCACATGCCCCATTCATCCAGACATGAACATGACGGTCACCGTTCGCTAGATGCCGACGAAGGCACTCGCTCACGCGGAGGAGGACGTCCATGGATATCACAACCCTCAATATGTATGGGTGGGGGGGCGACTGGTTCGGATACGGCGGCTATGGCTGGCCGTGGCCAGGGATTATCTGGGTGATCGGGTTCCTGCTGTTCTGGGGCGCACTGCTGGCGCTGCTCATCTGGGCGGTGCGCTCGTCGACGGGGTCACACCGCCCGCACGATACGCCGAAAGATGTGCTGCGACGGCGCCTCGCCGCGGGCGAAATCTCGGAAGAAGAGTATGAGCGCCTGCGGAAGATTTTGGAGGACTGAGCGCTTTCGGAGAGAGGAATCGGAACAGAGCACCGAGATGACAGAGCGGCCTGCTGGTGACCAATGGCGCGTGCAGCAGCGGGCCGTACCCCCGGTGGATCACAGACCATCGGCTGGCAGTATGTAGCTCCTGAGGCGGCCCGTGTTGCGCCGCATCTACCTGAGTCACCGGAGTCACCGGAGTCACCGGAGTCACCGGACGGGAGTAGCTGATGATCTGGCCAGGACGCATGCAATCACAACACCAGCGATCCGCGCGCTACACTCCACGTCTTCTCGCGGGTCCGGTGGCTGGCAGGACAAATCGCGCTCAGGGGGGTCCGCGCGAGACATCACGCACTCATCTACGCGGCCAGGTGCGCCGCCGGGCCTGCTCTTGGCAGGCTTCAGCGGCCGCCCAATTCATGGCTTCCTACCCATAAATGTAGAGGAGGCTAGAGAACATATGTGGCATGGCGATGTGGTTCCCAGCCTGTTTGGCTCTCTTCTCGGCCTGTTTATGGCCCTGCTGCTCATCCGCTTGATCGCCCTGGTGGGTGGGCGGCTGCTGGGTGTACAGCAATCGTGGTGGCGCATACTGACCGTGGGAATCCTGGGCACGCTCGTGGGAATTGGCTTTGCGACCGCTGTTGGAGCGCAGCGACTCATGAGCGCGGCGACTCCACTCGTGTACTTCGCCTCGATTCTGATGGCAACCATGCTCTTCTCAGTAGCATTCGAGTCGCTGGCCCCACCCGTTGATACTGCCCGGTCAGGTCCGGCATCGCTCCGCGCCATGTCCCTCCCACATCCGCTTCGGGGCACGCGGCGCCGGCTGAGCAGGTGGGCGCGATATCTCCAGATTTCCAGCATTGTCGCCCGCCACGGCCTGTTGCCATATCTCGTTGGTCGGCGTAGGCTGCCCGGTGGACACTCTGATGCCAGCAGCACAACCCGTCTCCTGTGGAAGCACGTACGCGTTGCGCTCGAAGAGGCTGGGGGCGCCTTCATCAAGCTCGGTCAGGTGCTCTCAAGTCGCCCGGATCTTCTGCCGCCAGAAGCAATTGACGAGCTTTCTGGTCTGCAAGATCGCGTGCCATCAGCACCCCAGGCGGACATCGAGACGCTGCTTGCCAGGCAGTTGGGAGCGGACCCGGCGCTCGTGTTTGCCACTTTCAACCCCAGGCCGCTGGCAGCCGCCTCCATCGCCCAGGTCTACCAGGCACGGTTGATCTCAGGCGAGCAGGTGGCGGTGAAAGTCCAGCGACCTGGCATCCGCGAGCCGATTGAGCGTGACCTCGACATTCTGCTTGGCATGACGCGATCCATCGAGCGGAGAGCCGCGTGGGCGCGAGCCTTTGGCGTCGTGAATCTGGCTGAAGGGTTCGCCTCGGCGCTTCGCGAGGAATTGGACTTCCGTGTCGAGGCGCGCAACACGATGCTTGTCGCTGTGGCTCCCCACGACAGGGGCGGCCATGATTCGATGACGCCAGAGGTTCGGGTTCCTCGGGTGTTCCCGGAGTACTCGAACGATCAGATACTCGTCGTTGAATGGCTGGATGGAGCCAGCGTGCGCGACGCGGGACCCCTGGTGGCGGAGTTGGGGCTGGCGCGTCATGCTCTGGCGCGTTCGTTGCTGCGCTATTTCTTGCGACAGCTCCTGCGCGACGGGATATTTCATGCGGACCCGCATCCCGGCAATATCCTGGTGCTACGCGAGGGCAATCTGGCGCTGATCGACTTTGGCGCGGTCGGACGCCTCGATCCAGGGATACAGGGAGCACTCCAGCGGATGCTCACGGCGCTCGATCGGCGCGATGCCGCCATGCTGGCTGATGCTCTGCTGGAAATCGCCATTGACACCGCTGGTTGGAGCAGTACAGACGAAGATCGGATCGAGCGTGCCCTCGCGCAGTTGTTAGCGCGCCGCCTGGGACCGGGCATGACGCCAGGGCCGGAATTATTTGCCGATCTTTTTGCGCTCCTCTTCGAGTTTGGGCTTGCCTTCCCGCCAGTTGTTGGCGGCGTCTTCCGCGCATTGGTGACGCTGCAAGGTACGGTAACTCTGTTGGCTCCAGATTTCCCGTTCATTGACGAAGCTCGAGCCATGAGTGTGGAGTGGGTACGTGCCGCATTTTCGCCCAAGTCGGTGCGGAATGTGGCCACTGAGCAAGTTCTGAACCTGCTCCCGATTTTGGAGCGGCTGCCACGGCGGCTGGACCGCATCACAGCCGCGGTCGAGCGAGGCACCATCTCGGTCAATGTGCGACTCTTTGCCGACGAGCGTGACACGAAACTCGTCACGCGCCTGGTCAGTCGTGTTGTGCTGGCGTTCCTGGGCGCGACTATCGGGTTAATAGCGGTGATGCTACTGGGGTTGCCGGGTGGCCCTGTGCTGAGCGCCACATTGACTGTCTACCAATTCTTCGGCTATTGCGGCCTGTTCGTCAGTGTCGTTCTCATCCTGCGCGTCCTTACCGACATCATACGCACACGTGCGGCCTAGTGCCGCCACAAGGGACGTTGCTGGAGCATGGTGCCATCTGGGCAGCGGGATGCAAGGACTGTTCAAACGATGTTCAAGCACTGTTCAAATTTGCACCCCGTCTTTGTTCAAAGATGCAGCCTATTCTAGGACTGTTATCGCGCACGTCTCGAATCGCCAATACATGCGCCATGAGCAGCACGCGAGTGTGAGGGTATCCTGATGAAACTGATCTTGCATCTGGTCAAATTTGACTGGCCTGGCGGCTCTAAGGAACTGGGCACGCGCCTTGGCGAGATCGCAGAGACCGCCGAACGCAATGGATTCGACGGCATCTCTATCAGCGACCACCTCTGGCTCCATCCCATTATCGGCGGGCCAGATGGCAACATGCTCGAAGCGTATACCACGCTGGGCTATCTTGCGGCGCGCACGCGGCGTGCCCGCCTGCTCACCCAGGTCACCGCCGTGCCGTACCGGTATCCCGGGCTGCTTGCCAGGATTGTGACGACGCTCGATGTGCTTTCTGGTGGGCGTGCCTGCCTCGGGATTGGCACGGGCGACTTCGAGGAGGAGGCGCATGGGCTGGGCATTCCGTATCCATCACTGAGCGAGCGCTACGAGATGCTGGAGGAGACGCTCCAGATATGCCTGCGCATGTGGAGCGGCGAACACGGCGACGAGCGCCCCTATACGGGGAAACACTACCAGTTGGAGCACCCGCGCAACCAGCCGCAGCCGCTTTCCGGGCCGCACCCGCCGATTATGATTGGCGGCGATGGCGAGCGAAAAACACTTCGCCTGGTCGCCCGCTATGCGGATTTCTGTAGCCTGCGTCCCAAGCCCGAAATTCCCCACAAGCTCGACGTGCTGCGTCGCTACTGTGAGGAGGAGGGCCGCGACTACGATGCCATCGAGAAAGGCTGCGCGTTTGCATTTGACGTAGGCGAGGACGGCGCGAAGGCGGACGAACTGATTGGGCGGCTCCGCTGGCTGGGGGGCATGGGCATTCAGACGGTCTTCGGCTTCGTCCCCGATGTCGGCGCTATCACCCCACTGGAGATCATCGGCAGCAAGGTGATTCCAGCGGTCGCCGACCTGTAGTCTCCATACCTCGCACCATTCTTCCCGAGAGTTCTTCGATGCAAAATTACCAAGGAGACAGTTTAGATGAGGGCTACCGCGAACGTCCTGCGCATTTTGGTCAGCGCGATTGGCGCGATCATGATCGTGCTCGGGCTGCTCTTCTGGAGCGGCAACGCCGACTCTCTGATCCCACTACACATGCTGTTGGGTGTGGTGCTCGTGTTGCTGCTGTGGGCTATTGCCGTGATGGCGCTCGTAGCGCGGGTAAATCCAGTCCTGGCGCTGGTCGCGATTGTCTTGGGTCTTATTGTCCCAGTTCTGGGCGTGACGCAAGAGCGAATTCTGCCCACCTCGGCACACTGGATCATTCAGGTGCTGCATCTTCTCGTGGGGCTGATCGCGATCTCGCTGGCGAATATTCTCGCTCGCCAGATCATGCAGGGCAGCGCCACCCGGCAGCCGGAAGCAGCTCTGCCCGCGCGCTAACGAGGCAGACACGAGAACTGTCCTCCATGTCATGATTGGCAGGGATGACGCGCACAACCATCAGGTGTCCCGACGTATCCACTGCCACATGCACCTGGGCTCCTTTCTTGCGTTTGGCTCCGCCGTACCGGGCTTGAAGAGGCTGAGTTTATGAGCGAATCTGGCGTACGTGTCATTCTTCGTACCGCCCTCGTCGTGGACGCGGCTGTGTT
>DASUWS010000246.1:0-6122 GCA_036378295.1 Ktedonobacterales bacterium | reverse complement strand
TACGATCTTGCTGCCGCTTGCCATGTGAACGATCAGCGCGAGTGCTCACTGACGCTGTTTCGTGAGCTGGTCAGCGATGCGCGTTGGCTCAGGGAGGCGATAGCCACGGGTGCAGCGCAGGACGACCTCGACGGCAAGTGGCAGCGTGATCCGGTAGCCCACCGAGACGAAGAGCGGTCTGGTGCGCGCCTTGGTGCGCACGACTCGGCCAATCTCCTCGCCACCTGCCATCAGTGGCGACCACGCGCCCGGCTCCGGCCCCGGCTCGTCATAGGTTCCGGTCAGGCGCGATTTGGCGCAGCCGATGCTGGGCAGATCCAGATAGGCGCCGAGATGGCGGGCAAGTCCCAGACGGCGTGGATGCGCG
Source organism: Ktedonobacterales bacterium (assembly GCA_036378295.1). Taxonomy (GTDB): domain Bacteria; phylum Chloroflexota; class Ktedonobacteria; order Ktedonobacterales; family JADMIN01; genus DAHUXT01. The sequence continues at coordinate 5,755 of DASUWS010000246.1, read as the reverse complement.
TAGCCCTGCGCGTCGAACATCAGCAGATCGGGCTGTCTCCGCAACTGCTCGAACGCCGCCAGCACAACCGGCCCCTCGCGAAAGGCGAGTAGCCCCGGAATATAGGGAAACGTCACCTCCCTGGTCGCGCTCACCTGTTCGAGCAGGGTCATATCCGGAAACGAAAAGATGGCGATGGCCGCCCGGCCAATTTCCCGATACGAAACATCCACGCCCGCGACGGTGTGAATCTGGTCGAGCGTGATCGGCGTGGCCGTCTCGGCCAGGGGTATCTCGCCGCGCAGGCGCTTCTGGATCGCGATAGCCTCGTCAGCCGAAACGTCCCAGCGATGCCGCATCGCCATCGCTACTCCTCCCTCACTACGCAGAACACGCGCTCTTTTCACTGGCGCCCTGTTCGCGCTTATCCCCATATTCGTCTCGCAGGAAGCGACTCTTCATATTATCGAAGATTCGCCACTTCTGGTAGAATACGTACACATCCCAACGCTTCAGGTACGTACGTCACATGCGACCGCGAACGCACCCTTCACAGCAGGAGCAAGCAATTGATGGATAGCGTAGCCGCCCCAACACATGACGAGTTGCACGAAGATATCGCCAGCCGAGTCCCGGCAATGGTTGCGCGCCGCCGCCACTACCACATGCATCCAGAGCTTTCCTTCGAGGAGCACGAGACCGCCGCGTCTATCGCCGCCGCATTGCGCGAGACGGGGCTGGAGGTCACTGAGGGTATCGGCAATCTCGGCGTCGTCGGCCTGCTCACGGGAACGGCGCCGGGCGCGGAGAACGGCAAGACTCTGCTCATCCGCGCGGATATCGACGCGCTCCCCGTGCTGGAAGAGAACGATGTCGAATACCGCTCGCAGGCGCCGGGCAAGATGCACGCCTGCGGCCACGACGCGCACGTCACGATTGGGCTGACGCTGGCCGAGGTGCTGGCGGCGCGTCGCGATCAGCTTGCCGGGCGCGTCAAGTTCGTCTTTCAGCCCGCGGAGGAGAAAGTGGGCGGCGCGGACCCCATGATCGCTGATGGCGTCATGCACAACCCCGATGTGGATGGTGTCATCGGTCTGCATGTCTTTTCATCTGCGCCTGTGGGCGATATCTCTGTGCAATCGGGCGCGGTCATGGCCAGCGCTGACGAGATATACCTAACCGTGCGCGGGCGCGGGGGACACGGCGCGATGCCGCACCAGGCGGTTGATCCCGTCGTCGTTGCCGCGCAGATCATCACCGCGCTCCAGACGCTTGTCAGCCGCGAAATCAACCCGCTCCATACCGCCGTCCTCACGTTTGGCTCGATTCACGGCGGCACCGCCTTCAATATCATCGCCGATGAGGTTCAACTCGCCGGAACACTGCGCACCTACGATCCCGCGGACCGCGAGTACCTGCGGTGGCGCATCGGTGAGGTGGCAAGCGCGGTTGCCGGGGCGATGCGCGCGACGGTGGAATATCACTTAGGCGCCGGTTGCCAGGTTGCCGTCAACGACGAGGCGATGACCGAGGTGGTACGGCGAGCGGCGATGGCGACGGTCGGCGCGGATCACCTTCCCGGCGGCGACCAGCGCAACTCGGCCAGTGATGATATGGCATCCTTCCTGGCTGCCGCGCCGGGCTGCTACTTCTTCGTGGGCGCCGCCAACGCCGAGCGAGGGATTACGGCACCGCATCACAGTGCGCGCTTCGATATTGATGAAGGCTGCCTGCCTATTGGTGTCGAAACGATGGCCCGCGCCGCTCTGGATTTCCTCGCGCCGAAGCAGTGATAGAGGATGATTCGCCCCCTCCCGGCCTGCGGCTCGCGCGTCAGCCCCTTGCCAGGGGAGGGTTTCCAGAATCATGCCGAGCGAGGATATTACCTGGGGCGGTTCTGGTTCCCCTCTCTGTGAAGGGGGCAATTCGCTCTCGTGCAAAACGGAGACCGTACCATGGCTCACCGTCCTATCCCGCTGACATCACTCGTCGCTGGATTGCCCGCGATGATTCCCTTTGTCGCGCCCGAAGCGCTACAGCGCCAGAGTGGGCGTGTATTTCGTCTGCGGCTGGGCGCGAATGAAAGCACCTTCGGCCCGTCACCACGCGCTATCGAGGCCATGTGCGCGGCGGCGAGTCGCGTGAGCTACTACGCCGACCCCGAAAACTATGACCTGCGTTTCGCTCTGGCCTCCCACCACGGCGTCTCGCCGGGGGAGGTTGGTGTTGCCAGCGGCATAGATGATCTGCTGGGGCTGGTGGTGCGCGCCTATCTCGGCCCAGGCGAAACCGCTGTCACCTCGCTCGGCGCCTATCCTACCTTCGCGTACCATATCGCGGGCTTTGGCGGCCATCTGGAGCGCGTTCCCTATCGGGAGGACCGCAACGATCTGGATGCGCTGGCAGCTGCGGCCCGCCAGCATCGCGCGCGGCTGGTGTACCTCGCCAATCCCGATAATCCTACCGGCTCGTGGTACGCCGCCGAAGCGATTCGCGCCTTTCTGGATGCTCTCCCAGACGCGTGTCTGTTGCTGCTGGACGAGGCGTATGCCGAGTTCGCGCCTGCTGGCGAATTGTTGCCGGTGGATACTAGCGATCAGCGTATTATCCGGCTGCGGACGTTCTCCAAGGCGTACGGAATGGCGGGCGCGCGCATTGGCTACGCGCTTGGCACGACCGAGATGATGTCCGCCTTCGAGCGCATACGGCTACACTTCGGCGTCAACCTCGTCGCGCAGGAAGGGGCGCTCGCCGCTCTTGCCGACACCGGCTATCTCGCGCGCATTGTGGCGGAGGTGGCGCGGGGTCGTGAGGAGTACGCCGCGCTGGGGAACGAGCTAGGGTTGACGCCGCTGCCCTCGTCAACCAACTTCGTCAGCCTCGATACAGGCAGCCCGGAACGCGCGAAGGCGCTGGTCGCCACGCTTGCCAGCCGTGATGTCTTCATCCGCATGCCTGGCGCGCCACCGCTCGACCGCTGCATCCGCGTCACGGTTGGCACGGCTGAGGAACGCGCCGCGTTTGCCGAGATGCTGCGGACCGTCCTGCCCACACTGCCCGCGTAGCTTTGAATACGGGATGCCCGTTGGACATGCGCTGAGGCAAGTGTCCAGCGGGCATTGGGCGTTGGGCATTGAATCGCCGCCATTTTGTCAGGCTATTCGGGCACGTTGCCCGAGCGACTGCCCATCTCGAAGGGGGTCGTAATGCCGACGTAGTTCACCGTCATGCTCATACCAAACGAGGCATGGAGCAGAACATGACAGTGGAACATCCAGATGCCCGGATTGTCGGCCAGGAATGCCACATCCCAGGTCGAGTGTGGACCAACCAGGATCGAGTCGAGGTGAATTGGGCTACCCACGATGGGCTGACCATTCCTGGCCAGAACCGAGAAGATGTGCCCGTGCAGATGCATTGGGTGGTATTCACCGGTCTCGTTGACGATATGCAGGCGAACGACTTGACCCTCGCGCACGGTGATCGGGGGAACATTGGGTGACGCCTGTCCGTTGATCGTGTGAACGAGCTCAATGCGCCCGTCGTGGAAGCCGGGAGTGGTAGCGAGCACGACTGGGTAGGTGGCCGCGAACTGAGCAGTGGCGACGGGGTCTGTGGTGGGAACGCCGTAATGCGTCAGATCGAAGATTGGCAGATGGCTCAGGTCGTTTGTTGCCGCGACCGGCCCATCACCAATCGTGACGACGTCCTTCAACGGCAGGGGCGGAGTGAAGAACCGCTCTATCGGGGACGGTTGCCCCTGCAGTTCGGTGTCAACCAGTCGCACAGCGCCGCTTGCGGGCATCGTGAAGACCACATCGGCGCGTTGCCCTATGCCGAGCGGCAGACGCTCCGGCCCGAGCATTTGCGGCTGATTGAGATCGTGGCCGTCGAGGGCTACCACCCGATAGGGGGCGCCGAGCAGGACTGGCGCCTCAGGGCCGCCGTTCATGCTGGGGGGAACTGCGTTGATGAGCCGCAGGCGCACCTCCTCCCCAGGCCGCGCGGCGAGATGCAGGCCAGTGGTGCTGCCATTGACGGCGATGCTGCTCCCGCCCGGTGTCGTATGGAGCAGGACCGTGTAGTCGTGTGCTTCAGGCACATGTCCGCCCGACGGCTCGACGATCAGAGTGCCATAGAGGCCCTGGTCGATCTGGTTCATGGTGTCCTGGTGCGAGTGATACCAGTACGTGCCCGCATCTTCTGCCACGAAGCTGTAGGTGTAGCTGGCGCCTGGCGCAACCGCATTCTGGGTGATCCCTGCTACCCCATCGTCAGCATTCGGTACGCGTATGCCGTGCCAGTGAATGGTCGTGGAGACGGGGAGGTGGTTCACCAGGGTGACGCGGACCCGGTCGCCTTGCGTGACCCGTAGCTCCGGTCCGGGCACGGTACCGTTGTACGTCCAGGCTTCGTGCCCGCCAATTCGAGCGGCTTGGGCAGCCAATGTGAAGGTCTTGATTGGGCCGTGCGCATCCGCAGCCTCGGTAAGCTGCGTGACGCTCGTTGAAGGGTGACCGGCGACCGCGGGGGCAGCGTTGAACGCGACTGGCATGTCATGAGACCCCGCGTCCGCGCCGAGGTAGGTCAGCAGCGTGGCCAGCAGGACCAGCGGCACAGTCGCCAGGACGACTCGTCCTGGCGGGAACGCGCGCTGTTGGGATCGGCGCACGATCAGGCGCAGGAAGAAGAGCGCTGCGACCAACTCAAGGAGAGAAGCGATGATATCAGGCATGCCCACCATCTCCGGGCGCCATGCGCCATTCGGACCGAAGGGCAGGCCAACCGTGCGCGAGATCATCCAGAGCGCGACCATTCCCAGGGACCCAGCGAGCCCGGCAATGTAGAGCCGACGAGACGGCACGATGACGAGTGCGAGCGCCAGGCCCGCCTGGGCGATACCCGCAGCGATAAAGAAGAGACCGTAGAGCAGATACTCCTGGAAGTGCTCTGGCACGACGAAGAAATGGATAATCGCCGCGCTGAGCGTAAATACAGCGGCCGCGTTGACAGCGATCTGACTCCAGCGCGCTTTCCACGGACGCTGTAGCGATGTGTCAGCTTGAGTCGCCACGGGTGTGGTTTGATGTGCCATCATAGCAAACATCCTCTTCCATTGTAGTCCAGGTAATTGCGCGGCTTCTCTATCCGCGCCCACTAAACAAGGTTAGAGGGGAGATGTCTTGAAGATTTCGTGAAGATGTCGCGGCCTCGTAGCCTCTGTGTCGCAACTCTGTCGCGGGCGCGGCTCCCGCCGTAGGCGATGCGGCGCTCCGCCAGTAGTCGCACCACCGCTCACGCTGAGCTTCGTCCAAACGTCCCCTTCATCGACGTTGAGTGTAGGGCCTGCGAAGAGAACAGCGTAGTGAGGACCGTCAAGACATTGAGATGACATTTATCAGGCGGCCCATACCGCAGCGCATGCGCCGGTATTTGGCACATTGCCTTGCGCGCATTCCTGGGAACGTGTAGCATCTGCAATGGCGCATGGATGCATGCAACACCGGACCGTTACTAGTAACTTTCCATGCGAAATCACGTATTCCATGCAGACGGCTCTACAGGAAAGTCACCGGGCAGAGGATTGCCACCCAGCGTGGCTTGCGGTGCAGGATGTGGATGGGAGGGATTCAAACTGTGAATGACCCGAATGATCCCTATAAATATGACCCGCAGCGAACGACCGAATTCGACCCGACAGCGATGGGAGATATGTTCCAGACGCCGTATAATCCTCCCGCCGCTCCGGTCGTGCGCAATCCTCTCGTTGACGCGC
>DASUWS010000245.1:0-7414 GCA_036378295.1 Ktedonobacterales bacterium | reverse complement strand
ACGAGCGTCGGCACGATGTCGTCGGTGTCGCTGACGCTGGCGATGTAGACGGCGAGAGTGTTCTTGCCGTCGAAGAACCACTGGCGGCGGCGGGCGGAGGCAGTGACCGCCTGCCACTGGCCCACCTGGAAATTATGCTGGGCGAAGACTTCGTCGGACTGGCCGAGCAGCACGCGCGAGCACTGGAGGATTGCTGTGGGCAGACGCAGCACCGTGTAGATGAAGGCGGACATGTCGGGATCGCTGGAGCGGGCCTGTGGATGCAGCACGGAGTCGATATTGTAATGCGCCTGGACGAGTGCCTTGAGGCCCACCTCGCCGGAACTCCGTAGAAGTGTCTGGTAGGTGCGGATATACATCTCGACTTCGCGCTTACCTGCCTCATGCGCTTCATCGACCGCTTCATCTATCGCGCCAATACCGCGCTCGGGGCGCCGTCCTGCGCCGTTTGCGTCTACCATGATGGTATCCCCCTTCTCCAGCCTGCTTCCGCACCCTCACCATGCCGCATAGTGAGGGACATTATATATGATAGGGCACGTGGCTGGCCAGCAAAACAGCACATTGTGGCGCCTTGCTGACACAAGCCGGCTAGAATGTGGATGAATACCAGTACGCTCCGGGAGAAATACGCTAGCCCAAACGATACTGCTGATGAAGCAGTATCGGTCGTGCCTGGTGCTCACCGGACTATAACTCTATGCGTACGCTGGAAGGGCAATAACGCTATGCGGCTGATACGTCAGCGTATCACCACTTTTGCTATATTCGCTGGTAAGGTCGCGCAGCGTGTTGCCGCCTGGTTCGCGGCGAGCCGGTACGACGCGCGCCCGCTCCCGTGGCGCGACCTATTCCGGCTGGCGATACCGCTCTGGCTCATCACGCGATTACTCGCGCTTGTCGTCACCTACTTCAGCCAGACGATGCTACTGGCCAGTGTTGTACAGTCGCCGCATGGCGGCTCGATCACCCTCGACAGCCTGATCAACTCCTGGGGACTGTGGGATGGTGGCTTCTATGGCCATATTGCGCATGACGGCTACACACGCCCAATCGACGCGGGGTTCTGGCCGCTCTATCCGCTGCTGAGCAGATCCTTCGATCTGCTGCTCGGTGATGGCCACGTGCTGGTTGCGCTGCTCATTGTGAGCAACCTCGCGACGTTGGCGGCGTTCGTCCTCATCGGCGCGCTGGCGCTGCACGAGGATGATTCACTTGACGCGGCCAGTCGCGCGATGAAGATGCTGGCAGCCGCACCCCTGGCGCTATTTCTCGTCGCCGCCTACTCGGATAGCCTCTTCCTGGCGCTGGCAACCGCCACCCTCCTCTGTGCGCGCCGGGGAGCATGGCGCGCCGCGACCCTCTGGGCCTTCCTGGCCGCGCTTTCGCGTCCCCTGGGCATTATCCTCATCGTGCCACTGCTGTGGGAGTACGGGCGGCGCATCGACTGGCAACACCTGCGCAAGCGATTCGTGTGGGAGCGGCTGCCGCGGGCCGTCCCGCTCGCGGCGGCTGTGCCGCTGGGCGTTGGGGTGTTCACGCTCTACTGTTGGCAGACCTTTCACGATCCGCTGGCGTGGATGCATGCCGAGGCGCTGTTCAGCCACGTAGCGATGATGCCGTGGGATACCATTGGCTACACCTGGCAGCAGTTCTGGGCGCTGCCGCCCGCCACCTTTGAGCAGGCCCGAGTACTGATAGATGTGGCGCCGCTAGTCTTCGTTGGCATCGTGACGGTTGCTACCATCCGTCGCATTCCCGCCTCATACTCGCTCTATCTGGCGGGGTTGCTTCTCGTCTGCCTCTCGTCGCCAGTGGTTGGCGCGTTGTTCCCAGAAGCGCTCGTCTCGGTTGGGCGTTACCTGCTCGCGGCGATTCCGATCTACATCGTACTCGCCCGCTGGATGCACCGTTACCGCTGGCTGGACACGCTGTTCATTGGTGGCGGCTTCGCGCTCCAGTCGCTCTTGATGGCGTTCGTTCTCACTGGCGGCTGGCTCGTGTGACGTGCCACGCTCGCCACTCACTGTGTGGGTAAGCAGTGCTGTATTGCGGTGGTGGTTCTGCCCTCTCCACCGGCTTGCCCTCTCCCACAGCCCCTCAAAGGGAGGGGGGCCGGAACGCGCGTGGAGGATGCGCGCCCAGAGACCACAGCGGTTGCCTCAGTGCCCTTCCCCTCGCAGGGGAGGGGTGGGGGGAGAAGGCCGCCACCTGCGCAAGACGTCATTGGCTACCCACTTAGGCGCTATGACCCAGCACATCCGGCACGCGCACGCCGCGAACCATCTCGGCGAATGCGGATGCCGCCGGACTCAGCGAGCGCCCGCTCCACTGCACCAGCGCCACGTCATATGTCGGCAATGCGGCATCACGCACGCGGATGCTGACCAATTCGCCGCGCGCCAGCTCGCCCCAGATGGCGAGTGCTGGCAGGACCGTCACGCCCAGCCCCCGGCGCAGCAGTTGCGTCATCACCTCGCCCGCGTTAGCCTCGATGGCGATGGGCGTCTCGTCGCTCGGCGGCAGCACGTAGCGCAGCCCCAGGCGGGTTGGCCCGGCCTGCGTCGAGAGGATGGTATGATGGGCCAGGTCGGCGCGCGAGCACTCACCCAGCCGCGCCAGTGGATGGGAGCCACTGGCAACCAACAGCAGCGGATCGCTATAGCTCCAGAGCACCTGCGCGCGCGGGTCGATTTGCGCCTGCGAGCAGATGGCAAGCTGGACAACGCCATCGAGCAGGCTCTCCATCAATGCTGGGCTGGTGGACGTACGGACGCGAATCGGCACCTCTGGATGCTGGCGGTGAAACAACTCGATGAGCCCAGGGACGAGATACTGACTGGCGCTCAGATTCGCGCCCAGGGCCAGCCGTCCCAACCCGCCCATGCGCAGTCGGTGCACCTCGGAGATGCCCTCTGTCCGCAGCGCTAGCATACGCTCGGCATACGGCAGCAGCGCCCGCCCAGCCTCGCTCATCTCTAGCGTGTGGCCGTGGCGCAAAAAGAGCTGCGATCCCAGCTCGCCTTCGAGCGCGCTGATGCGCCCGCTCAGCGTTGGCTGCGCCAGCCCCAGCAGCACGGCTGCCCGCGAGAAGCTATGTGTCCGGGCGATAGAGATGAACGTTTCGAGCTGGTCCAGTGTCACCTTCCGCCTCGCATCTTCCCTATCGAGAAATCCGATAACATATATCGCCTTCAATGGCTGGCATTATAGCGCAAACTCAGGTACGCTCAGAACGTTCAGAAGCGGGCGTGGCCTTGGAGGGGGAACATGGCGGATGAGTGGTACCGCGTTCTTCAGCAAGAATTCAACGCACACGATGGCTCATTTCTCCTGCAACTGCGTAGTGATCTCCTTTGGGATAAAGTGGCGTTCTCACGCCTGACGTCTGCCATGCTGGAATGCTGCAAGACGTATGACACTGGCAACGATCCACCGACTACGCACTGGCCTGGGTCTCCCTACTACGATTTGACCTTGCCACGCTGGCTCACCGAAGGTTTCTGGTATGTGTCTACGTTTGTCAGGGATCACACGAGTCATCCCGCATGGCGCGAGAAGATCGCCCGCGAGCCTGACTACTACGACCGGGCATACGAGCGTCTCTTCTGGCTGGCGGAATGGTTCTTTACCGGGCGGTGTCCATTTCTCGATCCAGACAAAGCGTTTATGCCGATGTGATTCAAGTGTGGTTCCGTGTGGATACCACCGATGGAGAAAGTGGCCTCATCTATGGATGCGACGACGAGCACGCAGGACAAGACCCTCATTCGCGCACTGGATCATATGCAATTGGCGATGCCACGCGGCGCGGAAGAGCAGGCGCGGGCATTCTATGGGGGTGTGTTGGGGCTGGAGGAGCTCCCGAAGCCCCCGGTCCTGGCAGCGCGTGGGGGCGCCTGGTTCCGCTGTGGCGAGCAGGAGATACATCTTGGCGTCGAGGAAGACTTTCACCCGCAGCGCAAGGGACATCCCGGCCTGCTGGTGGACGATCTCGCGGCGGTTCGCGCGCGACTCGAAGCGGCGGGCGCGCCCATCATCCCCGATGACCTGCTTCCCGGCTACGAGCGCTTCTACACCGCCGACCCCTTTGGCAACCGCATCGAATGCCTGCATCCACTGAACGCCACGCCCGCCATAGCGACCATAGCGACCATCGAGGCCGGTGAGGGTGCTGCGACGGATGAAAACGAAGCGATCAAGGCGCGTGTGCGCGAGTCGTTCGGCAAGACGGCGGATGCCTATGTCGCCAGCCGGGACCACTCGTCGGGCGCCGATCTCAACCGCCTCGTGGAGTTGGCGGCTCCAACTCTCGCCGACCGCGCGCTCGACATCTCGACAGGTGGCGGGCACACCGCGCTGGCGCTCGCCGCCCACGTTGCCCATATGACCGCGAGCGACCTCACCCCGCGCATGCTGGCTGCCGCGCGCGACTTCCTGACTACGAGCGGTGTCACCAACGCCAGCTATGTCATCGCCGATGCCGAGCAATTGCCGTTCCTCGATGCCAGCTTCGACCTAGTGACGGTACGAATCGCGCCGCATCATTATGCCAGCCTGTCTACGGCGGTGCGCGAGATGGCGCGTGTGCTCAAGCCCGGCGGGCGGCTGATCGTGATCGACAACATCGCGCCAGAGTCGCTTGAGCTGGACGAATTGCTCAACCGTTGGGAGAAATGGCGCGACCCCAGCCATGTGCGCAATTACACGGTGAGCGAGTGGCGAGCCTGTCTGGCGGGCGCTGGCCTCGATATCACTGATGTGGAGACACAGCGCAAGTCGCACGAGTTCGCGCCGTGGGTCGAGCGGATGCAGCTGCCAGCGGAGGAGCGAGCCAGGCTGGAAGCCGATATTCTGGCCGCTTCGCCGGATGCGCGAGCATACTTCGAGATCACCGTCGTCAATGGCCGCGTGGTCAGCTGGAGCGCGGAGTATCTGATAACCCGCGCCGTCAAGCCGGGGGCTGAGTAGCAGACTTTGGTCGCCTGTATGCCAACGCAGCCGTCTGGCCTGTGATACCCATGTCTGTGAGCGAAGGTGGGGATGAGAGAGTTGGTGGCCTCGTCGGATCAGCACGTGTTTAGATCTGCTCGCCTGCTGTCCGGCATCATGATGTCTCACGTGGTATGCTCACAACAGAAGGAGTAGTCGGTGGCCGATGTCGTGTTAGCGGTTTCGGGTATTCCGATTCGTTTGACTGAAGAGCGCTGGGGCCACATTGTGCTCCAGCATCCTGAAGTGGCGCACTTGCGCCAGTTTGTTACACAGGCGATCGGTCACCCTGAACGTGTCTTGGAGACATCTACAGGTGAACGTATGGCAGTTATTGCTTATGAACCTGGGAAATACATGGTTGTTATCTACGTTGAAAATCCGCCTGATGGGTTTATCGTTACTGCATTTCTGACACGTCGAACCGCATGGCTGGATAAAAGGAGGCAATTATGGCCGTAGTCGATGTGAATCCCTATCTTGCCCTGGTTCCTACGCTGAAGGGACTGCGCCAGCACAGCCTCTGGAGTCACTATGACCCTGAGGCCGACACGCTCGCGATCCATTTCACTGAGCCTGGCACACCAAATGTCGCCTCAGATAGCGACATGACCGACGATGATATCATCGTCCGCTATAACGATGCTGGCGAGGTGATTGGCCTAACCATTCTCCATGCAAGTGCGCGCAGGATGCCCTGAATCCCGAACTGCTCACCCTAGCTCCAGCTTCATCTCCCATTGCATGTGCGGCGTGGGACAGCCGAGCGCCGTCAGTGCGTCGCCGAGCGCGTCGCCTGGCGGCACGTTGATCGCCCGTATCGGCGCGGCGGGGATCGCGGCCACCAGCGTGGAGACCAGCGCAATCGCGTCGTTCCGTCGCGCGTCGGGTGTGGCGGCGCGTGAGCCGAAATCCATGATGCTGTAGCCCATGCCAGACGGCATATAGACGAGCGCGGCGTCCGCGGTCTCGTTGGGCATCAGGGCGAGCACGCGGAGCATAGACGCCATGTGTTCCAGCGCCGGCAGGTCGCGCTGCCACGGCGATGGTACCTGATGGAGCGCGGCGAAATCGGCCAGCGCCTGCTCGATAGGGATTTCGCGCATAGGAAGACTCTCGTCAATCGCGGCGGGGCCATCGGCCAGCGGGCCGGTAAAGACTGCCAGCGAGCGGATATCCTCGAATCCCAGGCGCTGGTAGAGTCGTCTCGCGGGCGTATTCTGCGTCAAGACTTCTAGCCCGACGGATGCCAGGCCGAGCGACCGTGCCTCCTCCAGCGCCACGTGCATTAGTGGAGTCGCCTGGCCCTGCCCGCGCCACTCTGGCACAATCCCCATCCCGCCGACCCAGCCGCGCGTCCCGCGAATGCCCAGCAGCACGATGCCAGCGGGGCGGCCCTGCGTATCCATCGCGACGAATGAATGGGCCAGTGAAACATCGTTGACCAAGACGAGCGTGCGCAACGAATCAACGGTGTGGGTCATGGGCACGAAATATCCCTCGAACGAGCGGTTGAAAGTCTCGACCACTTGCTCAAGCGGGAGCGCCTCCGCCCGCAGGTAGGTTAGCGTGTCCACAGCAATCCTTTTTCGGGTGGCTACCCAATGATGTCCAGCAGGTGTAGCGGCAAACTCGCGCGCTCGCCTGTATCCAGCTCAACGACGGCGTACCGGGTACGCAGGCCAGCGGCATCTACCGCCGTATGCGCCGGGATATGGCGAATCATCCCCCGCATGCCGCGTCGCGCGCCAGCCGCCACGCGCACGATAGCCCCGGTCCGCAACAGCACGGGCGGAGGAACATACTCGCCCATGCTCAGATCGGAACGCGAGAGCAATACTTCTGGCCGCACATTCTGGCGGGGATGCGCCGTGCCATTGATGAGAGCCATCTCACCCTCGCGGCGTCGCAGGAGCGCCAGCATATCAATCTGCATTGCCGCGTCGCCCAGTCCCTCCGTCAGCACGACGACCAGCGGGCTGGGCACCGGCAGGGGAATGCGATGCTCCAGGTACGCGCTGATGTCAGTGCGAGCGAACGCCTCAAGCTCCAGAGCAGATGCGCTCGCGGCGATGACGCCCGCCGCTCCGTGTGCGGCGGCCCGCTGAAGCAACGTCAGCGGCACGCGCTGTGGATAGACGAGAATCGCGCCACGCGGGATAAGCGCGACCGCGGGCGACTCGCCCTGGGGCAGAAACGCCAGGGGGCCAGCGGCGCTCTCGCCCAGGCCGATCATCCCCTGGAGCAGCGTCGCCACTCCTTCGATGATGATGCCTTTGCCTGGCGTCACGGCGATGACACGCCCGTCGATGCCCGCCAGCAAGGGGGCACGGCCATTGGGCGTCGTGATTTCGGCGATAGGCTGCAGCGCATTGACGCCATCGCCTGTCTGCACCCGTGGCACCGCTCCCTGAGACAACGG
>DASUWS010000244.1:0-4625 GCA_036378295.1 Ktedonobacterales bacterium | reverse complement strand
ATCGGCAACGTCCTATTGTCCCACAGGGCTGCCCCTGCAGTATCGTCGGGGCTGGAGGGCTTAACGACCGTGTTCGGGATGGGAACGGGTGTGTCCCCTCCGCTGTAGTCACCAACCCCCCCGCGCCTCACAACTCGCGAGTGACAAGCTAGAGTATAACGGATGACCTTGTCCGCTGTCAAGAGGGTATTAGCATTTGTCCAACCCTCTCCTTCTCTTGTCATGCCGGTGTACCGCTGCTCCGGCCAGAGCGCGGAAGAGAGCACCAGGCGCTCAGCTCAAGCCTACAGCCACAGATGCATGTTAGGGACGGTCAGGTTGAGAACGGTGGCGACGGTCAGGTACATCAGCCAGATGCCGGTAAGCACCTGCCAGAGCGCCACCAACCGGGCGGCGACGGCTAATTTGAGGAAGCGCGCGGGAATCTCGCTGAGGTAAATGAGCGACAGGCCGATGAACACAATGGCGACCGGAATGTCGTTGTCAGCGATGAACACGACCGCGCCAAGGATCGAAATGATGACGAAGGCAATTGCCATCCATCCGTCAGCATCCGGACTGGAGCCGATATAGCGGCGATGTGCCATGGCGAACCAGTGAATGCCATACGCGGTGAATGCGAGAGCCGCCATGTAGAGCGGCGCCGACTTGACAAAGACCCCGAACCATGTCAGGCCTACCATCAGGTACACACCTGTGATGAACTGCATGAAGCCTGGCATCCAGAATCCCCACATTCCCATCGACCGGTTGACCTCGGGAGTGGGTCTGGGGTATCCGAAGAGCGCTTGTCCGCCCCAGATGAAATACCCCGTACCCAGGCCAAAGAATCCAATTGCAATCGGGATAAACACGGACTGGGCAAACGTCACATTGGTCATGGCTGGTAGCTCCTCTCCTGCTGTCAGCGCTGAGACAACCGATATCAGCGGCAGTGACGATATCAGCAAGGGAACCGGGATTGCGCAAATCGGTAGCAGATCTGGCGGGCCGTAGTGACGATGGAAGAGTGATAGACGGCAGCGTCGCACCTGTGATGCGCGGTGGCCTGGGGGGGCTGCGTGCCCATTGTGCGCATTGCCAACGGGTACAGGAATCGCCGTTTGTACCTGCAAGAACGAAACGTCCCATCGAATACGTCCTGAGACGAACAATCCCTATACGGAACGGCCTGGCATACACGAGCAGGGTATTACACGCATCTGGCTGCCAGAATGTACGGCGACAGTGGAACGAGAGCCATGCAAATACATCGTGTCATGATAGATCGATGATACATTATGCGCAGCACTCTACGCAAGGCTGCGTATGACTTGACACCCGCCCTGCATCGTGCTATTTTTCTCGCACGTACGATAAATGCCGTACGTGAGGGCCGTGCGTCGAATGCGAGGTTTGCCATGGGAGACAATGAAGACTCTGAGGATGGCGGGCTGGAGGTCTTGCCCGAAACTGCGCCAGTGGTCATGCCGGAGCTACCACTCTCGCTCGACGTGGATACTCCCCAGCAGATGAAGGCGCTTGCCGATCCCATACGCCATCGCATCCTTGGTATCATTCAGAATCGCCCCGCAACCGCGAAGCAGATCGCGGACCGGCTGAAGATGCCCCCGGGCACGGTTGGCCATCATCTCCAAGTCCTGGAAGCCGCTGGGCTGGCGAAGGTAGTGGCGCGGCGGCTCGTGCGGGGCATCATCGCGAAGTATTACACCCGTACCGCCCGCATCTTCACTTACAACTTCCCCGCTGATGTCACGGGGACCGCGCCAGCATTGGTGCGCTTTATCACGGATGCGCGCGACGAGCTAGCGGAGGCGCTCGCGGAGGGCGTCCTGGAATCCGCCGTCAAGACCGGGTTTCCCCATGCGCGTCTCACGCCTGAGCGCAGGGCGTATTTTGAGCGGCGCCTCATGGATCTCATGGATGAGTTTATCGCGGAGCCGCCGGATGCCAATGGGCACGTTTATAGCCTTTCGGTCGCGTTTTTTCAGTCGCCGGCCTATTTGCAGGATGCGCCAGCGAAAGGTCACGAGCCTTCTGACGAGAGGAATCCCGAATGACCACATCCGCGATGCCTGCCCCACAGCCAGAGGCGACGCGTCCTGTCCGGCTCTGGCGCAACCGGAGCTACATGCTGCTCTGGAGCGGTCAGGCAGTCTCTAGCGTCGGCACCCAGGTTTCGACGGTCGCCTTTCCCTTGCTGGTGCTGCTGGTAACGCACTCGCCCGCGCAAGCTGGACTGATGGGCGCGGTGCGTGCGCTACCCTATCTCATCTTTAGTCTGCCCGCTGGCGCGCTGGTTGATCGCTGGGACCGCAAGCGCGTCATGATTCTCTGTGACACCGGGCGTGCCATCGCGCTTGGCAGCATTCCTATCGCACTAGCGCTTGGGCGCATGAGCCTGGCGCAGCTCTATATCGTCTCGGCGCTGGAAGGATCGCTCTTCGTCTTCTTCAATATCGCCGAGGTCGCCTGCCTTCCACGTGTTGTCCCCGTAGAACAACTTCCCGCTGCCAACGCGCAAAACGCCGCCACTGATGGCACCTCGGCGTTGTTGGGGCCAGCGCTGGGCGGCGCGCTCTTTGGCATTCACAGCTTGCTCCCGTTCGTTGCCGACGCCGTCTCGTACGCTGTCTCGGTCGTGACGCTGCTCTTTATCCCTGTGCGCTTCCAGAGCGAGCGAAAGTCCACGACCCGACGCTCGCTCTGGGTCGAGATTGGCGAGGGGTTGGCCTGGCTCTGGCACCAGCCCCTGATCCGCTTTATCGCGGTACTGACGGGCGTGTCGAACATTCCGGCATATGTGCTCATTATCATCGTCGTCGCTCAGGAACAGATGCATGCCTCGCCGGAAGTGGTGGGCCTGATCTTCACGATTGGCGGCATCGGCGGCATCGTGGGCGCGGTACTGGCTCCATGGGTGCAGAAACGAATGCGCTTTGCCACGGTCATCATTGGCACGATGTGGGCCTGGACGCTCTTGTTTCCGTTCTACGTGCTTGCCCCCAATCCGCTCTGGCTCGGCGTCGTCGTGGCCATCACATTCGTGCTTGGTCCGCTGTATAACGTCGTGCAGATGAGCTATCGTCTGGCGCTCATTCCCGACGAGCTACAGGGGCGCGTGAATAGCGTCTTCCGCCTGGTAGCGTTTGCCGGCCAGCCAATTGGCCTCGCCATCACAGGCTTCCTGCTCGAAGCGTTCAACCCGCTGGTGACGGTGCTGGCCTTCATGGCGCTGCAAGCCGCCATCACGCTCGTGGCGACTGTCAACCCGCATGTGCGCCATGCGAAGCCACTGGCCGAAGTCGAGGCGGGTGCGTGATGGTCTGTCGAGCATAGACGAGCCTATCTGATACCGTTTCCGGTTCGGTGTTTGCGGTTTGCCGGTGTCAGATGCGGCACCACGTGGGGCGAGTAGACCTCGTTGCACATATCCGAGCCAAACTGGTACAGTGCTTTCTAGGCCCGCCCAGGGGAGCCTGGGGTCGCCTAAGGCTTCGTCGTTGAGATATTCTCGTTCGTGCTGTTCGCGTGTTCGCCCACAAGTCCGCGTTCCGGATAGGCATGGCCGAGGCAGACAGTACGAACAACACGCCTGGAGTATGGTCAGTTTGGCCTGCCGCGAACAAAGAGACGGACGCTCGCTATGATAGCGATTCCAACCGACCGGCCGATAGTTGAGGGTGAGATCGCCACCTACTGGTTTGAGGATGACGGTATTTTGGTCTCCCTCTCGAAGAGTACCCCACGCACGGTCGAGACCATCGCGAACAACGTTGCGTTGGTGCAGCAGATCACGAACAACACACGAGTTCCATTGCTCATTTATCTGAGCCGCTCTCCCGTTCCGGATCGGGCGACGCGTGTCTTTTCGACGCAGCAACTCCCGGTCGTGTACCGCGCCATGGCGATGGTCTCGGAGCCTGGCCTTTCTCGGCTGATCATGAACATGCTATTTCGCTTTCAACAGCCCCCCATTCCGATGAAGAGCTTCACCGATGACCAGGCCGCACGAGCCTGGTTGCGGCACTATTTGTAGCTTGCCATGCGTACGGGAAAGATGCATGGCAACGGAACCTCTGTTGGCCCTGGCGTCGCCGTCCCTGTTGACGTACCGTGGGGCGTTTTCAGCGCCTGCGATTCTCTAGTCGTGCCATTCGTCGGTGAGCCACCTAGCTGGCCGCATGCCGTGAGGAACGCAATCAGGGTCAGCGCATACGATATGCGTGTAACAACGCTATGACTTCCTCTCCTACCGAATACCGGCGTGCCAACACTCCAGCCATACGCTGGGCGGTTGCCATCCCCATTCTATAGGAGAGTGGGAAGGAAGGAAACTGGTATGTTACGCGTATGTATTCGGCGATCGCTGGAATGCTTATGAGGTGGGCAGCGCGTGCACGAGCGCGCTCAAGAACAGCTCGACATCGGTGACGAGGCCCATCACCTGGGCGCTGCCCCGGTCGGCCAGTTTGGTGACGACTGCGGGATTGATATCCACCGCGACGGTGCGCACCGAGGCGGGCAGCAGATTCCCGGTGGCGATGGCATGGAGCATTGAAGCGGCCATCACGGCGATCTCCACACCGCGCGCTGCCTCGCGCATTCGTCCCTGGGCGACCACA
>DASUWS010000243.1:0-3512 GCA_036378295.1 Ktedonobacterales bacterium | reverse complement strand
GGTGGGCCGCCAGGCGAACCCCGTCGGGCTGGACGCGCTGGTGCAGGCGGGTCTGAAGATGGAGCGCGGCTGCGTCGTCACCAACGAGAAGATGGAGACGAACTTGCCGGGCGTCTATGCCATTGGCGACCTGGTCGGGCGCACCTGGCTGGCGCACGTGGCCGAGACTGAGGGCGAGATCGCGGCGGAGAACGCCACGGGCCATGAGGCGCTCATGGATTACAACGTCATCCCGCGCCCGATCTTTACTTTCCCGGAGATCGCCTCCGTTGGACTGACGGAACAGCAGGCGCGCGAGCAGAACGCCAACATCAAAGTCGGCAAATTCCCGTGGGTCGCGAACGGCAAGGCGCTGGCCTCGCACGAAACCGAGGGTTTCACCAAGGTCATCATTGGGGAGTACGGCGAGATTCTGGGCGCGGTCATCTTTGGCCCGGAGGCGACCAATCTCATTACTGAGTATTCGCTGGCCATGCGTGCAGAGCTAACCGCGGATGAGATTTTGGCGACCATCCACCCGCATCCGACCCTGAGTGAGGCGCTGCGCGAGGCGGTTCTCGCCGGCGAGGGACGCGCCCTGCACATCTATCAGCGGCCAGCCGCGGCGCGCCGGTAATTGTGCTCCCCTCTCCCCCGCGTCCGCGTCGGAGAGGGGAACAACGTTCCATCACCTGCCAGATGACTGGGCATGCTCCCGGTCGCGCCACTCATGATCGAGGATCGCGTAGTGGAACATGTCCCACCAGGTGCTACCGGTCCACTCGACCTCGCGCATATGGCCCTCACGGCGCATGCCCAGCCGCTCCATCACGCGCGCCGAGCCGGTATTCTCCGGATGGCATTCCGCGAAGATGCGGTGGAGATGTAGCTCGGTGAACCCGAACCGCACGAGCGCCGCGCTCGCTTCGGTGGCGTATCCCTGGCCCCACCACGCCCGATGCAGTGTGTAGCCAAGCTCCGCCTGCCAGCGCTCTGGGCACTTCGTCCAGTACAATCCACCGAAGCCAATAATCTGGCTGGTACTCGTGTGGATGAACACGAATGGCCGGGCGCGAGGGGGTCGTTCGTGCTCCCATTCGCGCAGCATCTCGATGAGGTCGCGAGTCTCGCGCTCGCTCAGCGGCGCCCCGGAAATATAGCGCTGTACCTCGGCATCACCTGTAAACGCGTGGATAGCTGGCCAGTCTGCCGATTCTAGCGGTCGCAGCGTGAGTCGCGCCGTCGTCAGGCGCGTGCCCGGTGTAGACATATCTTCCACCTTTCGCCCTGCTGGATGCCCGCGCTGGTCTCTCTGCGCCATCCGTGCCACGCATGGGATCAGCCGCACTAATGCACATGTGGTCTTCTCAGTATAGCGCCGCGAAAGTCCACCCCGTCACGCGGGTTGTGGCGTATTGTGGCGTATAATGACGTGCCGGAACTCCGGTGTTCTCGCGCCGGAGTGCTGGCGTGTATATGTGCGACTCGTGAACAGGTATGGCCCGCATGTATGTTCGTACAACTCTGCCGAATGGCTTGCGTCTGGTAACTACCCCTATTTCCTACGTGCGTTCGGTCAGTATCGCGTTTTTCTTCGGCGTTGGCTCGCGCTATGAGCCGGATGAGATTGCTGGTGTCTCGCATTTCATCGAGCACATGCTCTTCAAGGGGTCGAAGCGCTATCCCTCGGCGCAGCTTATCTCCGAAACCATCGAAGGTGTCGGCGGCATACTCAATGCCTCGACCGACCGCGAGACGACCGCCTACACGGCGCGGATCGCCAGTCGCTATTTCGAACAGGCGATGGATTTGCTCGCCGATATGGTGCGCCATCCGCGTTTCGCGCGGGACGAGATTGGGCGCGAACGGCGGGTGATCTCTGAAGAGATCGGGATGTATATGGATGATCCCGGCTCGTGGGTGAGTGTGCTGGCGAATGACCTCTTCTGGAAGGATACGCCGCTTGGACGCGAGATCGCGGGCAGCCGCGATACTGTGCAACATATGCCCGAGACGGCGATTCGCGAGTATCACGCCCGCCACTACCTGCCGAACAATCTGGTCATCAGCATCGCTGGCGATATCACCCCGGAGCGGGCTGAGGAGGTGGTGACGCGCCTGCTTGGCGACTGGCAGCCACAGCCTGCTCCCGTCTGGACTCCCTGCCAACCGTCCCTGACCTCCCCGCGCGTGCATCTGGAGCACCGCGAGACGGAGCAGACCAACTTCGATCTGCTGCTGCTGGGGTTGCCCTACGCCGACCCCGGCCGCTACGCGCTCTCGCTGTTGAACACGATTCTTGGGGATAGCATGAGCTCGCGCCTGTTTCTGGAGGTGCGCGAGCGGCAAGGGTTGGCCTATGATGTTGGGTCGGCGCCGATACAGTATCACGATACTGGCGCGTTCTCGATCACCGCTGGAGTAGCCCCGGAACAGACCGGCGCGGCCCTGACGGCGATTCTGCATGAGGTGGCGCGCATCCGCGAGGAATTCGTCACACCAGAAGAGCTACAACGGGCCAAAGAGTATACTCGCGGAAGGATTACGCTCAGCCAGGAAAACACGGGCGCCGTCTCGGGCTGGTATGGCGCGCAGGAACTGGAGCTAGGCGAGATACGCGAGCTGGATGAGGAGTTGGAGCATTACGACGCTGTGACGCGAGAAGACATCCAGCGGGTCGCGGAGCGCATCTTCCGTGAGGAATCGCTGCGACTGGCGATGATCGGCCCCCATGAAGAAGCCACGCCGTTCGAGCGACTCTTGCGCCTGGCCTGAGTGGCTGGGCAGTGCTGTTGCGCGGGGGTGTTTCCGCCCTCACCCCCGGCATCAGGTCTTCAGCCACCCGTCCTCGACGCAGGAAGAGGGACAGGGGAGCGGATTGTCTCCCCTCAGCGCGCCATTGGCTCCCACCTGACATTGGTGGCGGTTAGAGGCTTCGGGCGCCTGGCCTCCTACTGCGGCTGATCGCTCGACGGCGGACGCTCGTGCTCGATGCTGCCTTCGACGATGTGGGGCGTGGAGGGTGCTACCGGAGTAATCGGGGTGATTCGGGAGGGCGGCTCCTCGTCGCTCTCGGCGCCGTTGAACATCTGTGAGAGATTGAGATCTTTCGTCGAATCGCGGAACTCTTTGACCGCTTTGCCAAGCGATGAAGCCATCGCGACCAGACGCTTCGGTCCAAACACCAGGAGGGCCAGCAGTAAGAGCCCTATGATCTGAAGCCAGTGTCCCATAGCCTACCTCCGACAGCCAGCATTCCGTGGTCGTTGATCCACTCGTCGTATTGTAGCATCACCGCACGCGCACGCACAGACATCTCAAGGCGCCTCAATTCACCTAGAAGCCAGCCCCACCAGCATCGTCACACGGCATACCCGACGATACACCACATGTGTACGTCTCCTGAATTTCTCCGTCGCGTCTCGGCCACTGCCCAGCGCGCCACGAGCCCCCACTACCCGAACGGGTAGTCGAGCCGCCAGCCGAAAGGCGGGTGTTGCCCCGCCGCGCGGCAACGTATGCTCCCAGTATCC
>DASUWS010000242.1:0-19249 GCA_036378295.1 Ktedonobacterales bacterium | reverse complement strand
TCTACCTGCCGCAACGGACCATCACCGATGTTGATGAATTTGTGGGGCGTCTCAGGCGGAACGACGATGATCTGGCCCGCCGTGGCTTCTAGCGTCTCGGCACCGACGGTGAAGCGAGCGCGCCCTTCCTGGATAATGAAGATCTCCTCATAGGGATGCTTGTGGAGACGTGGGCCGTGGCCAGGCGGCAGGTCGATCCAGATGAACGAGACGTTGCTCTCGCCGTGCTGGTAGCCCTGGAATTCATAATAGCCTATGTCCTGACGGATATCATCACGGTGCAGCAACGTATAGGTCATCTTCGTTCCTCCCTTCTCAGACACACCGGATGCGGGCGCATAATGGGACAGCCTCGCGTAAAGACTATCCCAACAGCGTCCTCTCCGCTAGTCTTTTGCGGGGTGCTTGTCTGACGTATAGTGCCCAGGCTCACTGCGGAAGCTGACGCCAAAGCGGTTCCAGGCGTTGATCGTCGCGATGGCGAGTGTCAGGTTGGCCAGCTCTTCGTCGGTGAAATGCGGGCGCACCTGCTCGTAGACCTCGTCGGGTACATGGTCGAGCGAGATCAGGGTGAGCTTCTCCGTCCAGAGCAGGGCGGCGCGCTCGTGGTCGGTGAAAAAGGGCGTCTCCTGCCAGACAGGCAGGGCGTAGATGCGTTGTTCGGTCTCGCCTTCGGCGCGCAGGTCCAGGCTGTGCATATCCACGCAGTACGCGCAGCCATTGATCTGCGAGGCGCGTAGCTTCACGAGGTCGAGCAGCTTCGGCTCCAGCCCGCATTCGTCGAGGTAGTTCTCAAGCCCAATCATCGCCCTCATCGCACCGGGCGCGGCCTTCCCATAATTCAATCTGGCTGCCACAGGTTTCGCTCCTTTGATGCTCTTGTACTTGCGAGTCTGTCTGTATGGATGTGCCTCACCGTGTCGCGGGTGCGCCGTATGTGACACATCGCTTCGCTTACTGTTGGAAACATAGCGCAATAATGGACTTGATCCAAGAGCCATTTTTCGGTATATTCCAGGTGCCATTTTCTGACGCTGGGATGCCAGAGGCGAGACGAGATACGCGAGTGAGATGCGCGAAGGAAGACATACGCATGCCGAAACGAGCGGCGAGACTCACAGGACCAGATATCAGCCTCGACCAGTATGCGCGGGCACCACTGTACCGCCAACTGTACGAGCGGCTGCGCGCCGAGATTCTGGAGGGGCAACTGGAGGCGGGCGCGCGACTGCCCTCCACGCGGGCCCTGGCCAGCCAGTTGGGTGTCTCGCGCAACACGACGGCGCTCGCCTACCAGCAACTCTTGCTCGAAGGGTATCTGGAGAGCCGGGTGGGCGACGGCACGCGGGTGGCGCAAATGCACCCTGAGCATCTGGCGCGGATCAGTGGCAAGGTAGCGCGACGAACACCCCGACACGCCGAACCGCCCGCGTCCCATCCAGCGCAGCCCGCGCAATCGGCTCAACTCTCGCGCCGGGGCCGGCTCGTGGCCGCGCTGCCCTATCCGGACCAGTTGTACGCCGGACTGCCTGACGGCGAAAAGCCAGTGTTTCGCGTGGGCCAGCCGGATGTCGCTCACTTTCCCCATGAGACGTGGGCCAGACTGGTCGCCAGACATGCCCGCCAGCTGGCGCGTGTGGACTCGTCCTACCAGAAGGTGCAGGGCTACCTGCCGTTACGCGAGGCTATTGCGGCGCACATCGGCATCACGCGTGGCGTCCACTGCTCGCCGGAGCAGATCATCGTTACGGCCGGCTCGCAGGGCGCGCTCGATCTGGTGGCGCGGGTGCTGCTCGACCCTGGAGACCGCGCCTGGGTTGAAGATCCCGGCTACATGGGCGCGTTTGGAGCGCTGCTGGCGGCTGGCGCGGACCTTGTGCCCGTTCCGGTGGATGGTGAGGGCATCATCGTAGATGTCGGACGCCGCCTGTATCCACATGCGCGGCTGGCGGTTGTTACGCCCTCGCACCAGTTCCCTACGGGCGTGACCATGTGCCTGAGCCGGAGACTGGCGCTGCTGCAATGGGCGCGCGAGGCGAGGGCATGGGTCGCGGAAGATGACTACGACAGCGAATACCGCTACAGCGGGCGGCCATTGGAGGCGCTCCAGGGGCTGGATGGTGGCGAGCGCGTGATCTATATCGGCACCTTCAGCAAGGTGCTCCTTCCCGCGCTGCGCCTGGGCTATCTCGTCGCGCCCGCTGATCTGGTCGAGGGCTTCATCGCGGCGCGCCGGTTCATCGATGTCCACATGCCTTCGCTGGAGCAAATGGCATTGGCCGATTTCATCGCGGGCGGCCACTTCGCGCGCCACCTGCGCCGGATGCGCGCGATCTACCATGAGCGGCGGGATGCGCTGGTCGCGGCGCTAACCCACGAGTTGGGCGATCTGGTGGAGGTCGGCGTGCCAGAGGCGGGGATGCATCTGGTCGCCTGGCTTCCAGAGGGGATGAGCGGCCAGCGAGTGGCGCACCAGGCCGCGGCGCTCGGCCTGCGCGTGCTCACCACTACGCGCAATCATCCAGAGACGCACCGGCGCGAGGGGCTGCTGCTCGGCTTCGCCAGTGACACACCGGAAGAGCTGCGGGCGGGCGTTCACACGCTGGCGCGGGCGCTGCGCACTATGACTATCAGCCGTTGAGGATGGCAGCCAGCGCGGCCACCAGCCGATCAACATCGCGCGGGGTGTTGTACGCCTGAATCGAGATACGCACGAAGCGATGGTCTTCCCAGTCAGTCACCGGAATCTCGATCTGATACTCGTCCCAGAGCCGCTGCTGCAGCGCTTCTCTGGACGTGGACGTGCGCGGAATGGGAATCGCGCGCATCTGTCCCCACCATTCGGACGTCTCGGGGCTGATGGGCGCCAGGCCCGTGAGCGCGCCGATACGCTGGCTGGCAGAGGCGACAAGCTCATGGCACTTCGCCCGGACGGCTGGCCAGTCGTGCTGCTGCTGGAAGGCGATGGCAGCGGGCACACTCAGGTAAGGAGCCGGATCGCTGGTGCCCGTCCATCCGAAGTAATCCTGAAAGGGCGACGGGCCGGGATTGATGGCGCGCCAGCCCCAGCTCACCACCAGCGGCTGTAGCATCGGCTGGCGGTCGGGGCGCGCATAGAGAAATGCCGATCCCTTCGGCGCGCAGACCCATTTGTGCAGGTTCCCGGTATAGAAGTCGGCGCCGATCTCGTCGAGCGCGAGATCGATCTGGCCGGGAGCATGCGCGCCGTCAATGATCGTGATGATGCCTTCAGCCGCCGCACGGCGGCATATCTCGCGCACCGGGAAGATCAGCGCCGTGGGTGAGGTGATGTGGCTGATGACCAGCGCGCGGGTACGCGGCGTGACGCCCTGCCATAACTGCTCGATCACCGCTTCAGCGCTCATGATGGGGAGCTGAATCGGCTGGCTGCGATACCGGGCGCCCTTCGCCTCACAGACGAACGTCCACGTGCGCTCCACCGCGCCGTACTCGTGCGTCGTGCCGAGCACCTCGTCGCCCGGCTGCAAAGGAAACGAGTGCGCGACGACATTCATGCCATAGGTGGCGTTGGGCACAAAGACCAGATGATCGGGCGATGTGCCGAGAAACCGCCCCAGCAGCTCGCGCGCCTCTGCCAGCAGACCGTCTAGCCGCCGTCCCAGGAACTCGACAGGTTGCTCTTCCAGCGTGCGCTGCCAGCGCTGATACTCCTCGAAGACCGGACGGGGACACGCGCCGAAGCTGCCGTGATTCAAGAACGTGATGGCGGGGCGCAGCATGAACTCCCTGCCTGCCTCCGCTATCGGGGTGGTATCTTCCTGTCGCTGCTCGATCACGGTCACTAGCTCTCTTTCGTATTCGTCTCGTTGCCATCACTCGCGCTCGCCGCCAACGTCAGCACATACTCTTCGACCTCCTGGCCACGCGCGGACGCATATTCCTTGTCTTCACCCGTCAACACGAATCCGCATTTCTGCAGCACCCGCAGCGAGGCGAGATTGTCTTTGGCGATGTGGGCATAGAGTGGGCGAACTGTGATCTGGCACAGAAACGCCGCGAGCGCCCGCGTGGCGATCCCCTTGCCCCAGAACGCTTTGCCGATCCAGTAGCCGACCTCTGGCTCGCCAAAGTCGCTGAACGAGGCGATGTTGCCCGCTACCTGTCCCTGATAGAGAATGGTCCGGAGGGTGACCGTCTCGTCCGCGCGAACCCTGGCCCAATGCGCCGTGAACGCTTCTCTGTCAGTTGGATCGCTTGCAGTAAAGGCGGCCATGTGATTGGCCTCCGGGTCAAGCTGCTGCTCGAAGAAGATGGCAAGGTCATCATCTCGCACATCGCGCAGGACTACCTCGCTGTCGTTGGTCATAGGTGTCTTCTGCATTTCCCCTATTCTTGTTCTCACGCAAAGCGAGAGGCGCTCATGCGGGTGGACTCCAGATGTGTACTGTACCATCCAGGCTGGCAGAGGCGATGCGCTGCCCATCGGGCGACCACCCCAGCGTGCGCAGCTGGCCGCTGGGCTGGCCGTTGACCTGGTTCGTCGTGACATGCCCGCGATAGCTGAAGACGCTCGCGCCGGTCGCGGCATCCCAGATCTGCACCAGTTGATCAGCACCACCCGATGCGATGTGCTTGCTCCTCGGGGACCAGCCGACAGTTTCGACGGCCCCCTTATGCCCTGTGAAGTTGACAATGGTATGTGCCCGGACAGTATCCCACACCTGGGCCGTGCCATCCGAGCTGGCAGAGACGACCTGTGTGCTATCGGGCGACCACGCGACACTATTCACCGCCAGCGAATGATTGCGGTAGACGACCGCGTCTCCCGCAGTAACGGCGCTGAAGACGCGCGCAGTGTAGTCCGCGCTACCACTGGCGATGCGTGTGCCGTCAGGTGACCAGCGAATCGCAAAGACGAAGCTGAGATAGTGGGTATAGGTGAGAAGGGTCGAACCTGTCGCTGCGTCCCAGATAGCAGCGGTGTGATCGGCGCTGCCGCTGGCAACCTTCGTGCTGTCCGGCGACCAACTGACCGAGTTGACGTCGTTGGTATGGCCAGTGTAGACCTGGATGGCCTTCCCGGTCTTTGCGTCCCAGACGTGGGCCGTGTTATCGGCGCCGCTCGTGACGATGCGCGTGCCATCGGGCGCCCACCCGGCATCCCACACGGCCTTTTTGTGGCCGCTATACGTCAGGAGTGTCTCGCCTGTCGCGACATTCCAGACCTTCGCGGTGAGATCACTGCTCACCGAGACGATGCGTGTGCCATCGGGCGACCACGCGAGACCATTGACAGCGCCCGTGTGGCCCGTATAGATCAGCAGGGACGAATTCGATGAAGGAGCCTTTGTCGGCGCGGGAGCAAAACCAGGGACAGCACAGCCCGCCGCGCCCAATGCCGCCGCGCCAACGGCCAGTCCACGAAGCATATCCCGTCGCGAGATGCGCGCGTCCAGCGGCCCGCTCCTCATCTGGTGATCTGTTTGCGTCATGGTCTGGCATCTCCTTGAATCCCTGGCCTGATGAAGTACCGCGGCTCTCCCGGTGCGCACGATAGCTCTTACGGCCTCACGACATGGAAGAGAGCATAGGCATGGGCACTGACACTGACGTTGCCGTGGCGGCTGGCGTTGGCGTTGGCGTTGGCGTCGCGGTCGCCGCGGGCATGGGGTGGAGTGGGTGACGGCGCGCCTGTGGCGGCTCGTTTCGCGGCAGGGTATGGCATGGTCAACGTCTCGGAGTTGCCTTGTGCTGGGGTCATCGTTGCCAGCGGAGTGCTCGTCCCCGCTCCACTCTTGTTGTGCGTCGGCTGCGCGGCATTCGCTAGCAGTGCGCCCCCCAGGATCAGGATGCCTACGAGCGCCAGTGCGATGCCTAGTAGCAGGAGCCGCATGTGCCACCCTCTCTTCGACTGCGGCGGCAGCGGATCGACGTGGAACAAACGCAGGTCTGGAACAACGACGGTGCCGCTATTGCCGAAGAGGTCAGGGCTGTTCGCGCTGTTCGCGCTGTTCGCGCGATCGGGCGCCTTTCTGGTGGAAGCATTGTCGCGAACAGCTTCATCCGCTATGCCGTCCGCCCCTGCCTCGCCCTGAGCTGTCCCTTCCGTTGCCATGAGCAGATGCGGCGGAGTCACTGGGCGCGCGTGTACTTGCGCGGGACCACCTGGGACCACGTTGAGGCCGTCTGATAGATCGGGCCGGGCAGGCAGTGCGGCGTTGAGTCCGACCATGAACCGCTGCACCGTTGGCCAGCGCTCGGCGGGATCGCGTGTGAGCGCTCGCAGGACCGCGCGCTCTACCAGGGGAGCAATCCCCGCGACGTGCTGCGATGGCGGCGGGATACGCCGGGTGAGCACCTGTGCCGCGACTTCATAGATCGTGTTGCCGCTGAAGGGCGTGACGCCGGTGAGCATTTCATAGAAGATGACACCAAGCGCGTAGACATCGGCTCGCTGGTCGGTCGGGTGGCCGCGAAGCTGCTCTGGCGCCATGTAGGCTGGCGTGCCGATGAGCGAGGCTAACGTGGTCAGGGAGCGCCGCTCGATGCTCTCGGGCGTCAGATCGCGGCCAATCCCAAAATCGCTGATGTACGCCTGCCCATCCGCATCCAGCAGCACATTTTCTGGCTTGAGGTCCAGATGGATAATTCCGGCTGCGTGGGCAACCGACAAGCCATAGGCGATCTGGCGCAGCAGGGGAACGGCACGATGGAGCGGCAGGGGAGCGGCGCTCCGGACCACATCTCGCAACGATTCGCGCATCAGCGGCATCGAGAGGAAGAGGAATTCGCCATCTCGGCCAATATCATAGACCGGCAGAACGTCGTCCGCTTCGAGATGACGGGAGCGCCCGACGATCTCGCGCATGGTCTCGACGTAGAGGGAATCGGCGGCGACAGCGGACACAAAGACCTTGAGCGCTACTGGCTGTGGTAGTCCGGGATGCCGCGCCTGGTAGACCTCGGCGAGCGGTCCCGTGCCAATCAGCTCCCCGACGTGATGCGCGCCGATGATCCTGCCCGTGAGCGTCCCTTCGCCCCCTGTCATGCTCTTCCCTATTCTGCTGCACGCTAGAATATCGGCTACTTGCCATGCAGTGCGGCCGAACTATTGTAGGAGTCTGACAGGCGTTCTGTCAATGCGGTCCCCAGAGATGGGCGGAAGTGAGATGGAGAGGACAGGTCAAGCATATGGCTCATTCCGCGGCACGGAACCCCTAGAATCACCGTATCTCTGCTAAGTGGGTAGCCAATGACGTCTTGCGCGGGTGGCGACCCTCTCCCCCTGCCCCATCCCCTGCGAGGGGAGGGGCACTGTGGCGACCGCTACGGCCTCCGATTCCGGTTCTGGCTCCCCTCCCTTTGAGGGGAGGGGCCGGGGGAGAGGGCCGGGCGTGAGGGTAGAACCACCCCCGCAAAACAGCGCTGCTTACGCACATCGTCACGCGATTTTCCACCCGGCGGTCGCCTTGCGCGCGTGGACTGCCCTCATGCCTGATTGAGCAGGTCGAGGATGGGCTGGAAGCGCTCAAACCCAGCCATTCCCTCCGGCTCGATGACCAGAATCAGGTGTTGCACGCCAACCGCGATCATATCACGCAAGCGTGCGGCAATCTCTTCGTTCGTCCCGGTGACATGGTATGTTTCGCCCTGCACAGGCTCGCCATTTGGCCCCAGACGAAGCATAACGCCAGCGGTAAGCTCCAGCGTCGCGGGATCGCGGCCCTCCTCCTCGCACATCTGACGCATCGCGGCCCAGCGCTCGGCCACGACCTCTGCTTTTGTGTGCCAGGCAGTGTTCCACGCGTCGGCGTAACGCGCCACCAGCCGCAGCATCCGTGGCCGTCGCGCGCCAATCAGGATGGGAGGACCATTGCGCGAGGGGCCACGCGGCCGCAGCACCACATTTCTGGCGGAGGAGTATTCGCCCACAAAATCAACCTTGCCCTCGCGCAGCAGCGGCACGATGATTTGAAGCGACTCCTCGAAGCGGCTTGCCAAATGATCGAATGGATAGCCGAACGCCGTATACTCTGGCTCGTGCCATCCCGCGCCCAATCCCAGGATGAAGCGCCCGTTGCTGATCTCGTCGAGACTCTCGGCCATCTTCGCCGTCAAGGCGGGGTTGCGGAAGGAGGTCGCCGCAACCATTGGACCAAGCTGAATGCGCGAAGTCACAGCGGCCAGGGCGCTCAAGAATGTGAAGGACTCCCACTGGCCGACTTCCACCTCGTTGGGCATGCGAGCGATGAAATGGTCGGAGACCCAGAACGAGTCAAGCCCTGCCTCTTCTGCTGCCTGGGCCATCGTGCGCATATCGCTGAAGCGCGGCGTCGTGCCCTCTGTGGGCATGTCATCCATAGACGCCAGCCAGCCCAGCTTGAACGCCCTGCCCGGCGCCTGCCCCGCTGTCTCCGCCTGCTCTGCCATGACGCGTCATCCCTCCCGCCTGACTTATTCCGCCGGGCCGGAGACCTCCCGCTCGGGTGCATCCGTGCGCAGATGCTCGAACGGTGTGTGACAGGCGCGACAGTAATACTGGTCGGTCAAAAGCTGCGAGCCAAAGAGCGAGAGCAACTCGACATCAGCCGAGCCGCAGAAGGGACAGCTCACCGCTGTAGCTGATGTATCGGCGGGCTGCCCCGGAGCGCCCAATGGCATTATCTCTTCTTGACGCTTCATAGCTATGGCTCTTTTCGTTGCCGGCGGGAATTGCTCGCGAGAGCGGGCGCAAGCTGGTATGTCGCGGCGTCCCAGCGATCCCACGGCAACGCCTCAGCCAACTCCCAGCGGTCGCCAGTCCGCTGCAGCGGCAGATCAAAGCCGACCGTGCCCAGCATCGGCCCAATGATCGCCAGAAAGCGCGCCCGCAGGTCGTCGGGTGTCGCATCGAGAACGCCCGCGGCCTTCAGCGGGTCATCCGTGCCTGCGGGGCCGAACCAGCAGAACACCTCATCCCACACGCGGCGGAGCGCCCGTTGCTGGGCTGCGCGCACCGCGCCACCCTCGCGCGCCATCCGGCGCACCCAGCCTTCGCCGTGTTGCGCGTGCATCCGCTCTTCCTGCAATACCTTGCGGCTGCGGCCCGCCAGAGGCTCGAAGGTCGAATCTTTGCCTGCCTCGAAGATCAATGTTAGCGCGTTATCCACCAGCACATTGGCGGCGACGAAATCCTCCCACCCGCCGAACGGCTCATGCAGACATGTGAGTGCGGTAAACGCCGTGCGAGTCTCCGGCTCGGTCTCCGCGCCCGCACCGGGTGAGAGCGTCTTCAGCACGGGGTAGATGGCGCGCGCATGGCCCAGCTCATCCTGCGCCATCGCCGCCGCCGCCACGCTCGATTCCAGTGTCGGCGCGCTGCTGCACCACTCCGCGTAGCGCCTGCCCAGGAAGTATTTGTTATCGGCCAGCCGCGCCATCAAGGCAAAAACCGCCTCAGGCGGCGCTGCCTGTATCGTCTCGCCCATCGTCGTCCCCTGCTCACTGTAAGAGGTATCCTCGGCCATCAGTAGAGTTTACAGAAAACCGGCCAGAAAGCCCCTGCTTTCAAGCGGGGGATGAATGGCCGTCCTTTCTTGACAACACGTATGCTTTAAGCGCATACTACAAGCATGCGTAAGACGTTCCAGTACCGCCTGTACCCGAATAAGCAACAGCAGCGTCTCCTCGAACAGCAGTTGGAAGAATGCCGCTGGCTGTACAATGAATTGCTGGCTGCCCGGCGTGACGCCTGGGAGCAGCGGCAGGAGTCGTTGCGGCTCTATGATCAGCAGGCGACGCTGCCCGCGTACAAAGCGGCGCGTCCTGCGCTGGCTGAGGTGCAATCGCAGGTGTTGCAGAACGTCGCGGTCCGCATTGATCTGGCCTTTCAGGCGTTCTTCCGGCGCGTACGCACGGGCGAGACACCAGGCTATCCGCGTTTTCGCGGCACGGGGCGCTACGCCAGCATCACCTATCCCCAGGTTCCGGTCGGCTGTAAACTGGACGCTGAGGCTCGCCGTCTGCGGCTGCATGGCGTGGGCTTGGTGAAAATCATCCTGCATCGCCCACTGGAAGGCACGCCCAAAACGGCCACTATCAGCCGCAGCAGCACGGGCAAGTGGTACGTCTGCTTCTCCTGTGAGTGCGCCGAACCGTCGCCCCTGCCCGCAGCCGGGCAACCGGTCGGGATTGATGTGGGCGTGAAGACGTTTGCCACCCTCTCGACGGGTGATGCCGTCGCCAACCCGCGCTTCTTCCGCGCCGAGGAGCAGGCGCTGGCGAAAGTTCAGCGACGATTGTCCACAGAAGAGAAAGGGACGCCCGAACGCGCCAGGCGCCGTAAGGTGGTGGCGCGAGTCCATGAGCGCATTGCCTGGCGACGCAGCGACTTCACCCACCAGCTCAGCCGTCGCATCGTTGGCAGCTTCGATCTGATCGCGGTGGAAGATTTGTCGGTCAATCGGATGACGCACAACCATTGTCTCGCGAAGAGCATCCATGATGCGGCGTGGAGTCAATTCACAGCGCTCATCGCCTCCAAGGCAGCATGGGCCGGTCGGCAGTATGTCGCGGTGAATCCCGCGTATACGACTCAGGACTGCTCGTCGTGTGGCCATCGGCAACCGCTCTCCCTCTCCGACCGTACCTATAGCTGCCCCTGTTGCGGCGTCGTCTTAGACCGTGATTTCAATGCGAGTCTGAACATTTTGAGACTGGGGCAACAGTCTCTGGCTTC
This sequence comes from Ktedonobacterales bacterium, assembly GCA_036378295.1. Taxonomy (GTDB): domain Bacteria; phylum Chloroflexota; class Ktedonobacteria; order Ktedonobacterales; family JADMIN01; genus DAHUXT01. Next base: position 8,550 of record DASUWS010000242.1, on the reverse strand, counting down.
GGCCTAGAAGCTCCCGGATGAATCCGGGTGAGTTGTCACAACCAAAACAGCACAACACCAACCACACAATGCGAGACACGTCTTCGCGAGCGGCTGGCGGCGGAGGGGGTGGGAACTGGCTGCGATCAGCTATTCAATTGCATCGTGCTTGTCCCAGCCAGGGATCTGGTCCAGCGGTATCGGCACGGCACGGCTAGCCAACTGGAAATCCGGGTTGGCGTCGAGAAGCTCGATGAATGCCTGCGCGACGGCTGGGTCAAACATGGTGCCCGCGCTACGAGCGATGCGCTCGCGCACCTCCGCAAGAGGAAGCGGTGCTTTGTAGGAGCGCGCGGAAGTGAGGGCGTCGAATACGTCCGCGACACTGAGCAGGCGCGCGCCGAGCGGAATCGCATCACCAGCGAGATGATCGGGGTAGCCGCGCCCGTCATACGTCTCGTGATGGTGCAACACGATGGCGATCAACTCGTCCGAGACGTCGTATGTCATGAGGATGCGCGCTGCAATCGCGGGATGCCGCTGCATCTCCTGGTACTCCGCCTGCGACAGCGCGGTCGGTTTGTGCAGAACGCTATTGTGTACCCAGGTCTTCCCCAGGTCGTGGATCAGCCCGGCAAGCGCCAATTCGCGGGCGGCCCGGCGATGCCACTTCATGTGGCGGGCAAGGCGATTGGCATAGATTGCGACACGGCGGCAATGTTCATAGGTGACAATATCTCGCTCGCGAATCGACTCCGAAAGCTCGAAAATCGTGTGTTGTGTATAGCGGCGGGTGCCCGGAAATACCTCACGCACCGTTGAAAGTTCCTTCGCCCTCATTGCCATGTGCTGATACTCTCTGTTACTCTCTGGCTTGACTGGGAATGTGTCTTGCTGGCCACCAAGGATGTTCGAGGAATCAGCATTCGCAATTCGCACGCCAGCCCACGCTACAATTGAGCAATTGCGTGCTAACACCCGATACAACGCCAGGGCAAGGATTGGGTAACAGCGATGGTACTCGCCGGTCTTGTCATAGCTGCCTGGGGACACGCGTCACACGTCCTCAGTAGTATGTACGAATGACGGTGTCAGAGGGTATATCGTTCCTTTGGCGCAGTGAAATGTATGGCCTGTGTCTTGCATACACCAAGTGAGTACACGGCGCGGGCCGCATGCTGACCTTCCCTGCAGACGTGAGACATCGGGGCATGCGATAATGTCGGGATAGGCCGGGAAGATGCGCGCCGAGCGTGCGGTCAGAGAGGAAAGCGGAAAGAAATATGAATCTCATCGAGCAGATCGTGCAGCAGGTCACATTGGGAGGGGCTGTCCGGGAGAATCACGCGCTGGAGCATGCCACGATCGTGCTCTTGAGCAAGCGCTTCCCCGATGTTCGTCTCTCCGGTATTTCATTTGCCTCGGGCTTTTTCGTCTTTGGTGAGCTGCCAACCGACGTCATCCGGCCTACGAGCGAGCAGGCGCTGGCCCGGCTGCGCGGGGGCGAGCCGGAGATGGCCATTCACGAGCGCTGCGGCACCAACCTTGCTGTTTCAGGCATGCTGACTGCTTTCTCGGCGATGGCGGTGGCCCGGATGCGCAAGCCGTACAACAGCTTTAACAACGTGATGTTAGCGACGACCGCGGCGCTGGTGTTGTCCCGGCCGCTCGGGCTGCTCGTCCAGCGGTATGTGACCACCCGCACGCCCGGACGAGAGATGAAGATCATTGGCGTCAAGAAGATGACCATCCTTGGCGCGCCAGCTCACTTCGTGCAGACCGATAATCAGGGCGCCCGCCTGCATCTCCTGAGCCACGCATCATAGCGAAGTGGCGGCGAAGTCGATGTGAGACGGTAACGCGTTCTGCGGGTGAACCTTTCTCGCATACGAGACGTCTAGGATGCGACGTAGTGGCGGATTCGCGGAAGATGAGACACTGCTATGCGTGATCGGTTCGCGCACCCGCGACGACCAGACAGGAGGAAGCGGGACCACAATCGCCGGAGCCAGCCGCCCGGCCATACCGGAACCACCTTGCCTGGCGGACAGGGCCACGAGCCGGACCGGTCTGACCAGACGGAGCATGCTCGCGCTCGCCAGGGCTTGGATAGTGTTCAGCCCGAAAGCTCTGGGCACCCCCCGACCGCTTCGCGCATCGAGCCGGCGGAGGATGAAGAGATCTGGGATACCGGCTGGCCCGCTGACCAGTCCCCAGAGGTGATCGGGCGCGATTCCCGCCCGGCGAGGAACGCGACGCTCCGGCGACCTGATTACCCCATCGTCACCAACTCACTGGGAACGCTGGCCTGGTTTGCTACGCCACATGGTCCCGGCGGGCGGCCCTCATGGATACAGTCCCTGTTGCGGCGGCGCCCGGCGGCGATAGCCATGCTTGTAGTCTTTGTGCTGTGCTTTCTGCTGACATGTGTTGCGCCACTCGTCCCGTTGCTCCGGTTGGGGTACGATGTCGCGGACGCCTCACGGCGTGTTTCAGTTTTGAAGGAATTACTCGCGGGCGATCCCACCCGATTGATGAATGCCGAGACTCTGCAGACGGCGCAGCTTCAGGTGGACGGCATACGGAGCGACCTCTACGAGATCAACGGCGCGATGAACATTGTGAGCGCGCCATGGGCAAAAACCAGCGTCACCGTCCAGAACTATCGCCTGCTGGTGCGCATCGGGCTCGATCTGACGACCGCCGCCGGGGATGGCCTGCGGGTCGCGGAGTCGATTCTGAAGCCGGTACAGGGTGGGCTCATCACCAGCAGCGCCGAAGCGTCGGGTATCACGCAGGGCGATATCGAGCAAGCGCACGAGTTGCTGGCTCACGCGCGCTCCTATCTGGTGGATGCCTCTCGGGCCTTTCATCAACTCGATCAAAGCTCACTACCGGGCCTCTTCAAGCCACCCGCCAGCATCGGGAACATGCTGGTGATGATCCCCGATGCCGTAAGCGCCATCGACGAGATAAACTCGCTGCTCGATGTCGCTCCGGCGGTATTGGGCGTGGGACAGCCCGCGTACTATCTGGTCGTCGCGATGGATTCGACGGAGCTACGCCCTGGCGGCGGTTTCATTGGCAACTATGGCATCCTGGGACTGCAAGGCGGCAGGCAGATCAGGGATATGCCGCTCTCATTGCGCAATACCTACCTGCTCGACCAGCAGTACTACCAAAACGCGCTCGAACCGTATCGAATCCTGCAAGGCGTGCCGTCTGTCACGGATGTCAAGGGATGTGAGTCGCTCGGCCCACAGCCGCCCGCGTATTACTGGTGGTGGCCGTATCGTGGCTTCGATACCACCTGCACGTATGGCTGGGGACTGCGCGACGCGAATCTCTCCCCGAGCTTCCCGGACAACGCGCGCGCGATGATGCAGATTACCGAGGCGGTGAATGGCGCGGTGCCCAATGGCGCGCCACTTCAGGGCGTCATCGCCTTCACGCCGGGTTTGATCAAAGACCTGCTCAAGATCACCGGGCCAATCGTGGTGCCGCAGTTCAATGTGAAGGTGAGCGCCGAAAACCTCGAAGGCGCCATACACACCTACCAACTGACCGATGCCAAGCCGAAAGAAGGCGACCGCAAGGCATTTACGCACCTGCTCTCCTCCGCGATGCTCGACAAGCTCAAAACGCTCCACGGCGACAAGCTCAAGGCGGTCGTCCAGGCGGCTCATGATGCCCTCAAGAGCAAAGACCTCCAGGTCTATTTCTCTGATCCACGCGCCGAGCTGATGCTGCGCCAGCTTGGGCTTGCCGCTGATCTGAGCACCAGCGGCGACGGCTTCATGGTCGTGGATGCCAATGACGGCGGCAACAAGGCAAACACGTATGTCACCGAGCAGCAGACGGATGTGGTGACGCTGTTGCCCGATGGGGGCGCGCTGCACCATCTGCAGACCGTCGTGACATACGACAAAGGGTTGCGCACGGTCTATCCCGGCACCACACGCCAGGATGACTACAGCGATTTCCAGCGCACCTATCTGCCCGGAAACGCGACTATTCTCGGTATGGCGGGCTATAATCCCAACATGTTTACGCCGTTTGGTTGTGACGGCTCGGGTATAAATGGTTATGGAACGATTATTTCCGACTGTTCCCCTGGCAATGCCATCATCAATCCGGTGACGACCTCGGACGTGCCGGGGCGCACGATGGTAGGGGGCGCGCTGCTCGTGCTCTGTGGCCAGTATGATACCTTTATCAACACCAGTCGCGAGTATGCAAGCTGTGAGGCACACCCGAAGCCGCATTCGCAGACGATTTATATCTCCTGGTATACTCCCAATGCCTTCACGCCTCGGCCGGATGGGCATGGCTCGTATACTGAGATGGTTCAGCATCAGGCGGGCAATAAGCAACGGCTCACCGTGTATGTGGATACGAGCCAGTTGCACTCGCCGCAGCCTGCCGGAGCGGACGCAGTGTCTGACCCCGTCATTGCGGCCAGCACGCCCACCGCGCGTGATAGCGCGTTCGCCGCGCTGCTCGGTCAGGCGAGGAGAGTCTTCAACGGCCCGCTCGACCAGGACCAGACGGTAACGTTCAACTTCTAGCCCGTCAGGACAGGATAAGCAGATCAGCCATGAGCGCACCTTCGCCGCATCATGATAGCCGACGAGCCGCCCTTGGCCGCGCACGCACGGTAGGCGACGCGCTGGCGCTCGCGCTCGAATGGCTGCGGGAAATCCCACAGAACGAAAGCGCCTCGCTCGACGCGCATCTCTTGCTGGCCCGCGTCACGGGCCTCTCGCGGGCGACGCTGCTCGCCTTTCCAGAGCGCCCGCTTTCGCCCAGTGAAGCAGAGCGCTACGCGGATCTCGTGGCGCGGCGGGCGGCGCATGAGCCGATAGCTTACCTGACCGGACACCGCGAGTTCATGGGGCTGGATTTTCTGACCGATGCCCGCGCGCTCATCCCGCGCCCAGAGACGGAGCTGCTGGTCGAAGCAGCCCTGGTGGAGGTGCGCTCTCGGCTGGCGCGGTCTGGGGAGGCGCCGCCGCTCGTGGCCGATATCGGCACTGGCAGCGGCGCGATTGCCGTCTCGCTGGCATACCACGAACCCCGGCTGCCGTTGCTCTACGCCACCGATATTTCAGCCGATGCGCTGGCGCTGGCGCGAGAGAATGCGCAACGCCTGGGTGTCGTGGAGCGTATTCGATTCGTGCAAGGTGATTTGCTGCTGCCGCTGCCTGAGCCCGTAGACATTTTGCTGGCGAATCTTCCTTACGTCGCGCCTCGTGATGCGAGCACTCTGTCTGATGATGTGCGCCGTTATGAGCCATCGCTCGCGCTCTATGGCGATGATGATGGGCTTGGCCATCTGCGTCTCCTTTTTGCCCAGGCGCCGGGACGTATGAGGCCAGGGGCCGCAATTCTCCTGGAATTTGGCTACGATCAGCGTGCGGCGGTCGAAGCGCTCGCGCGTGCGACGTTCCCCTCCGCTCAGGTGCATGTGGGCGCGGACTATGCGGGGTGGGACCGGTTTGTCGTCATACGTACCGGTCTGTCGTAGCACTGTCAGCGCGGTGTCGCAATTGTGTCGCATTTCACTTGAAACGGTCCTAATACGCACTACGGCATAGCGAGTGGGGGTGGTGGGGGTGATATAGTCGATGGGTGATGCGCTGCCCCCGTCGGGTGGCAGGCTGCCTACGTCGTATATCTGTTGGCCAGGGTTGGAGAGAGAGTACCGCGTGATTGAGGGTCGCCGGGACGATGTTGTCGAAGACACGTCCGAAGCAGCTATCGCTGATTCTGCCGATAACGCGCCGGACATTGGGGTGCGCATACCGTGGGTACAGAACGCGACGATTGTCTTCTGGCTTATGTTCGCCATTAACGCCGTCAACTACCTGGACCGGCTGATCGTCGTCGCGGTTGGGCCAACCTTGAAGGCCGACTTCCATCTGGTCGATAGCCAGGTGGGTATTCTGAGTAGTGCCTTCATCCTGGTCTATACACTCGCTGCGCTCCCTTGCGGCCTGATCGCTGACCGCTTCTCGCGCACGCGCGTCATCACATTTGGGGTTGCGCTCTGGAGCCTGATGAGCACAGCGACCGCGTTCGTGCGCAGCTTCCCCACGCTCTTCATCACACGAGCGCTGGTAGGCGTCGGTGAAGCGAGCTACTATCCCGCCGGGTCGGCACTGCTAGGCGCCTACTTTCCGCTGAAGAAGCGCGCGCGCATCATGAGCGGCTGGCAGACGGGCCAGCTTGTCGGCATGGTGCTCGCCTTTGCCACGGTCTTCATCCTGGAGACGATCTTGACTCCGAGCCAGGCGTGGCGCGTGGCGTTTTTCGTCACTGGCATTCCAGGGTTGATTCTGGCGCTATTCATCTGGTTTGTGAAAGATACGCCTGATATCTCTGTCGAGGAGGAGATTGAGGCCGAATCAGGAGGCACAGAGGAAGGGCATGTTGGGGACGCACATGGCGCGGCGCTTAGCCTCTCTGGCGGGTTCGACGGCATGCTGCAGTCGGTACGCAATGTCGTGCGCATACGCACTGTCTGGATCGTCGTCGCGCTTCAGGCGCTGATGTTCATCGTCGTCACGCCCGCGATTACCTTCCTGCCGATCTACGTCCACGCGGCGAATGGTCCCTTCCATCTGAAGTCCAATGCCACAGCGCTCTGCGCTGGCGTGATCATCATCGTGGGTGGTGTGAGCGGCATGCTCCTGGGGGGCGTGCTGGCCGACAAGATGAGCGCGCGCTTCGCCGGCGGGCGTGTGCTGGCTGTTGCCCTTGGCTTCGGGCTTGCGATTCCTTTCTACGCCCTGGCGCTCCTGACGCCATCGCTTCTGGCCTTTGTCATCTTCGGCATCATTGCGGTCATGGCGCTGAATCTGCCGGTCGGGCCGCTGGTTGCCGCGCTAACGGATGCCACACCTCCGGCGCTGCGGGCCACCGCCTTCGCCGTCGCGCTGACGCTGGCGCACCTGCTGGGGGATGTCTGGGCGCCGAGCGTCGTCGGCGGTGTCTCGACCGCGCTCCACGAGCATGCCAATCTGGCCCTGCTCATCGTCGGGCTGCCCTGCCTGGCGGTGGCCTCGGTCGCCGCGTTCTTCGGCGCGCGTCTCTACTCAGGGGACGTAGCCCAGCGCACGCACCAGAAGGTCTAACCCCATCCACAACAGAGCATGCGTGCGCGAAGAACAAACCCCTCACTACAGCTGTGAGGGGTTTCGCGTGAGAAGGGAGCCAGATGGTGCTCTTGCCCTGTCTTCAGCCCCTCCCTGCCAGGGGAGAGGTCAGTAGCAGGTCAAGCGGTACGGCGCGCGAAGAGCAGAGCGGAGGCCGCGACTGAGACCACGAGGATCCCCCCACACCATGCCAGGGCCAACCAGAGATTATTACCCATCGGCGCACCGAGCAGAAAGCCGCGGAGGCTCTCGATCACTGGCGTAACAGGCTGGTATTGCGCAAACCCATGAATCCACGACGGCATGGTGCTGATCGGCACGAAGGCGCTGCTGGGATATGGCAGGAACATCATGAAGAAGCCGAATCCACTGGCAGCCTCCGGCGATTTGACGAGCAAGCCGACCGTGGCTGCCAACCATGAGAACGCCAGGACGAACAACAGCATGACACCCGCGGCGCCAAGCCAATGAAGCACATCGGCGTTGGTGCGGAAGCCGATGAGGAAGGCGACGGCAATCACGAGAACGGTCGCGCACGAGCATGGTATACTGTTCCATCTTGCCATGATGGGGCGTGCCATCGTGGGTATTTGCTGGATAGCACAGAGCATGGGGCTGAGATATGAGCGAAGATCTGGTGGACTTCGGACGCGCGCAACTTCTGGGCGCGGAGGCGATTGGTGAGCCAGGGAATCGCCGTTTCCGTATTTACGCGCGCAGCCCACAAGGCAGCGCCAGTCTCTGGCTGGAGCGCGAGCAGCTCGATGCGCTTGGCCAGGCGATGGAGCAACTGATCGCCCGCATTACCAGCGGACTGGCACTACAGATCGAGGCGGTGGCGAAATTGCCAAAGCCTCCCGGCGCTCCTGCTGACTTTCCCGAGGAGCCTGATGTGGAGTTCCTCGTAGGAAACATGCAGATTGGCTATGATGAGTCGGTGGAGCGCACGACGCTGCGCGCCGGCCCACTCATCCTGATCGACCGCGAAGGCGAATACTACGCCCAGGACGATGGTGAGCTTCCGTTCAGCATCTCGTTCTCGCGGGCGCAGACCGAGCAATTGGCGCAGCACATCCGCAGCATCATGGCCTCTGGCCGTCCGCGGTGTCCGTTCTGTGGCAGGCCAATGGAGCCGAACCATATGTGCGACAAGCAGAATGGCTTCCATCCTGCGGCATTGAACTAGCACCCATACGAAGAGCCTTGGGCTATAGCTGTGCTCGGACATGCGGATACGCGGATACGCGGATACGCGACATGCGGATATGCGACTGAATATACGCCTCATCCTGCGAGCTATGTCTGGTGCGTGAGCGAGCAGTGCTGTAGAGTGGTTCCCACATACATCATCCGGTGGGCGGGATGTCCGCTTGGCTTACTCGTACTGATGGAGGACGCCTGGCCCAGCCGGTGA
>DASUWS010000241.1:0-10714 GCA_036378295.1 Ktedonobacterales bacterium | reverse complement strand
GCCAGTGATGGCGGCTGCACGCGGGTGATTGAAAGCCTGCCCAGGTTCTCCGCGCGTCCGCGCACTGTGAGAAAAGCATCGAGAAGAGCGCCCTATCCGCTCGCAAGAGTTCACCGGGAAGGAGCATAACGCGATGACGTTCCTGGGAGTCGGTGAATGGCTGGCCCAGCGCTCGGCGTTGACGCCAGAAAAGGTCGGGCTGGTGGATGGCGAGACGGGCGCCCGCTACACCTGGCACATGCTCAACATCCGCGCGCGTGCGCTGGCGACAGTGCTCCGCGAGTGCTATGCGGTAGGGCAAGGGGACCGCGTGGCCGTGCTGGCGTTCAACGCGCCCGAATACCTCGACGCCTTCTACGCCTGCGCGCTGCTCGGTGCGATTCTCGTGCCGCTGAACTGGCGGCTCACGCCTACGGAGCTCGCGGCACTGTTGCACGATTGCGCGCCGCGAGTGTTACTGGCCGATGCGCGCTTCGCCGCCGAAGCCAGTGACGTAGCGGGACGGCAGCCAGGCGAACTGGCGGTGCTGCCTTTTGCTGACTTCCCCGGTGCGGACGTGACACTGGCGGCACGAGCAACGCCTTTCACCACAGTGGACGGCGAGGAGCCCGCACTACTGCTCTATACCTCTGGCACAACAGGCATCCCCAAGGGCGCGCTGCTCTCGCACCGCATGATAACCTGGAACGCGGTCAACACCCAGATTAGCTGGGGGCTACGCGACGACGACATCACCCCAACCTTCGCCCCGCTCTTCCATGCCGGAGGGCTAAACGTGCTGACGACGCCGCTCGCGCACTGTGGCGGAACCGTCGTGTTGCTGCGCTCGTCCGAGCCGGAGGCGATAGTGCGCAGTATCGAGACGCAGCGCTGTACCATCGTATTCGCCGTGCCGACGGTCTTTCAGCGCATGATGGAGCATCACGCCTTCGAGACGACCGACTGGTCTTCGGTGCGCTTCTGCGTGACAGGCGGCTCGTCATGCCCATTGCCGGTAATCGAGCGCTACGCGGCGCGGGGACTGGTCTTCCGCCAGGGCTATGGGCTCACCGAGGTCGGCGTGAACTGCTTCAGCCTTGCCCCAGAGGATGCGCTGCGCAAGGCCGGTTCGGTCGGCCAGCCGGTTTTTCATTCGCGAGCACGCATCGTAGACGAGGCCGAGAACGACGTGGCGCCGGGGTCGGTTGGCGAGCTGGTGCTCGCGGGATCGCATGTCTGCTCCGGCTACTGGCGGCGACCTGAGGCAACCGCCGAGGCCTACCGCGATGGCTGGTGGCATACAGGCGATCTGGCGACGCGCGACACCGACGGCTACTACTACATCGTCGGACGCAAGAAAGATATGTATATTTCTGGCGGCGAGAACATCTACCCGGCGGAGATCGAGAATGTGCTCGCGGAGCATCCAGATATCGTGGAGGCGGCGGTCATCGCCAAGCCAGATGCGCGCTGGGGCGAGGTGGGCGTCGCTTTCGTGGTGCCGCGCGACCCAGACGCGCTGACCGACGATGGGGTGATCGCTTGGTGCGGTGGGCGGCTGGCTCGCTACAAGCTGCCGCGCCGCGTCGTCTTCGTGGAGTCACTGCCGCGCAACGCGATGGGCAAGGTCATCAAGCAGGAGTTACGCGAGCGGTATGGGAGCGGCGGATAAGCGGTGGACAAGCTGAGCGGAGATCAAAGAAGGCTGGCGCCTCATGATGTTCGGCGGCAAAGGCCGCTTACGCGGCCTGCCAGGAGTTTCTACGGAGCTTTGACGCGCCAGGCGAATAGATACCTCGCCCTGCCACTACTTTCCTTGCTGCGCGGCGAAACGGTCGCGCGCGGCAAAGGCATCCACCGCCGAAGGCCACTGATATGGGACACTGATGACGACCACACGCTCGGAGCCAGGCGATTCGGGCGCAAGCCAATGGCCGCCGCTGTGGCCGCCCGCCGCGCAGAATACCCACATCTCGAATCCCGACGCGCCCGCGATATTACGTAGCTCGAAATCAGCCATCTCCCAGTGGCCATCTTTGCAGCGCAATTTCATCCCGGCGTATTTTTGCATCGTATCATCCCTCACTCTCACGCTGGAGAGGAACATTCGTTCACTGTTTGCTAGTATAGCACGTCTTGCGCCGATGCCGCGCCTACAGCACAAGAAGGCGATACCGCGCTATTTGACTCATGTGGCTCATGTCGCTCGCGCTCGCTGCCTGCCCCACGGCCCACCAGGTGTGCCGCTCTGGCACCGAGGCAGACCGGGAGCATTGGCCGTCGTGCTGCTGGGCAGCGACCCTATTGCTGCGGAGGATAGCCCGGATAGGGCGGCTGCTGTGGCTGCTGAGGTGGGTAGCCGGGATATGACGGCTGCTGTGGCTGCTGAGGTGGATAACCTGGATAGGGCGACTGGTACAGCGATTCCTGGTAGGCTTGCGCGGGCACTGGCGCCCGTCCTTTGCCCGCCGCGCCGCCAATCGCGCCGATGCCTAGCGCAATCGCGCTCGCCACGATGATGAGCAACAGGTAGACGATGATAAACACAACCAGCAGCAGCGATTCGGAATAACGAAATGAGGTCTGCTGGCCAGAGCTGGTAATAATTTGGTTGGCCTGATCGGTCAACGTTGGCAACTGGGGAATGTTCATCGCGATGCCGACAACCGCATTGACGAACGTGCTGATGAGGCCGGTCCACATGCCCGCGAGCAGGCCATCACGCACTCTGCCGCTCTGCGAGGAGGCGCGAAATCCGGCCAGAAAGTAGGCGACCAACGCCACGAGAATACTCACAATACCGAGGATGAGTCCGATACCTCGTCCAGCGCCTTGCAGGACGCGCTCAGCAACGCCAATCGCAATCAGGACGACGGTCAGTATGATGCCAAAGACTAGACCGATACGAAACGCCGAGACACGCTTCACTGGCTGGGCTGGCTGCATAGAGACACCTCCCTGGCTCATCGGGCACCATGTGCGATGCCCATATGTCCCACGCTGGCACGAATCCCCCACCAGGAATTCTCACCGAGCGCCCGCTGTTTGACAAGATACCACATATGATAACTCATCTGGGTGAGTCGCTGTCTTGTTGTGAGCGTGCTGGAACATGCATGCTGACATGCGCGCCCTGGCGAATAACTATGCGCTGCACCATTGACCCTGACGACCGTGTCCGAAAAAACCCAGGAAACACCAATAACCCGGACGGTTTCGTATCATTCCGCTGGTGGGAGGCTGGCTGGCGCATCTGGGGAAGGCGCCTGTGCGGGCTGCTGTGGCTCAAGCCGCTCTGCACCGGATGTCGCAGCCGTCCCTGCCGAACGATAGTAGTTGGGGGGCGGTGGATACACTGGGGGATTGCCGGGCGATGCCTGTGGCGAGCCGGCGGGCGCCGGATACGGATATGGCGGCGTGGGCAGTGGATAGCTGCCATTGGTGTGATACACGGGATAGCCAGCGACCTGAGGGTGCGCCGGGGACATGCCGTAGAACGCGGTAGGCATCGCCGGAGAGCCGCCACCTGGCATGTCGCTCGGCAGCCGTGCGCTGCCCGCGCCAAGATAGCCAGCCCATGCTCCAAGCCCTAGCCCAATGCCAGCCAACACGATCTCCTGCACGAGCAAGCCAGTCAATTGCGCCGGAAGGCTGGAGCCATCGCGTGTCGAGGTGAGCACACCTGTAATGGTCCCATCGGCATGCAGCGTGAGGGAGACGATCACGGAGAACACAATCCAGATGCTCCCGCTCAGGAGCGCGACGCGAAAGCCCGCGCCAGCCCCGCCGTCACGACGCCCCTGCACATACGCGGTAAGGCGGCCAGCATACCAGCTAAGAATCAGAGAGACGACGCCAGTGACTACGATGGAGGTGTAAGTGACCAGCACGACGGGCAGCAGCGAACCAACCAGCGGAACAGGATTGCCCCCGCCAGTTTGCAGGCGGTCGAGCGACAAGCGCATGCTCTCGATGGACGCGATATTGGCCCGCGCCGATGAGGTCGAGATCATTACCTGTAGCACAGCGAACAACCCGCTCAGGATGCCAAGATTCCAGCCAATTGATTGCACCGCCGGGCGGTTGTTCATGCTCTACTCCTGGAGTCGTGTCGGGATGTGTCGGGATCATGGGCCAGCGCGGCGCATGGTGCTGCTCCCTGCGCTCGCGTCCCTCTTTGGAGCGTATCCCCTCAACACAGACAGCGTCAAGCGTAGCGGACCGCGCTCATGAGGCATATCGGCAGACGGCTGAGACGATTCCAGCGATTTTCTGGGACCACCAGGAGTACGCCTGCCATGTCAGTTCTCGGCATCATCCTCGTCGTCGTCGATCAATTCGTCCTCAGTAAGATCATCCTCTGTGAAATCATCCCCGGTCAGTTCGTCATAAGAGCCGCCAAAGGAGCCGTTGCCGTCCAGCATGCTCAAGATGTCGTGGCCATTCTGTCCCGCTCGGCTCGCGCCCACCAAACGCGAATAGAGGATCTGGAGCTGCTCATCGCTGGTGAAATACAGCGTCAACTGGCCCTTGCCGCGAGACGTTCGCTGCAGACGCACCTTCATCTCGACGGCACGCGTAAACTCCTCTTCGAGCACGCGTGTCTCGGGGTTTTGCGAGCGCGTTACCGAGCCGCGACGATCATTGGCCAGCCCAAGCGCCCGATTGTTATAGCGCCGCGCCAACTCCTCGGCCTGGCGCACGCTCATCTCCTGCGCGATGATCTGCTTCATCGCGTTGATGCGCGCCGCGTCGCCGTTGATCTGCAGGACGGCGCGGGCATGGCCCTCAGTGAACGCGCGGGGCATCGTCACCAGCTTCTCACGTACCTCATCGGGCAGTTGGAGCAGGCGAACGGTATTGGCAATCGTGGCACGATTCCGCCCGACCCGCTGCGCAACCATCTCCTGGGTCAGCCCATACTCCTCCATCAACATCATGTAGGCCTGCGCCTCTTCGAGCGCATTGAGGTCGGAACGCTGAAGGTTCTCGATAAGCGCCATCTCCAGCATGAGCTGGGGCGTCACCTCGCGAATCACCACCGGCACCGCGCGCAGCTCGGCCAGCCGCGCGGCACGCCAGCGACGCTCGCCCGCGATCAGCTGGAAGAGCGGGCCGTGGTCATCCTGGCCGCTGACCGTCACCAACAGCGGCTGCAACAGGCCATACTCACGGATCGAAGCGGCCAGTTCGAGCAGTTGCGGGTCGTCGTCAATAGGTGCGCGTGGTTGTTGCGGGTTGGGCGAAATCGCGTCTGTCGGCGCCTCGAAGACCGAGGAAGGCGAGAGGCTGGAATCCAGCACCGTATCTTCTGAGAGCGGCGCGACATCGGCCAGGTTGGCGCCGGGAATCAGCGCGTCCAGGCCGCGACCGAGGCCGAATCGTTGTTTAGGCATGTAGCGACTCCATATTGGCTGCGCGGGCGATCACTTCCTCAGCCAGTTCCTTATAGGCCAGCGCGCCTGGCGAGCGGGGATCATGCTCCAGGATCGTGCGGCCAAAGCTGGGTGCCTCCGAAAGCCGGATATTGCGCGGAATCAGCGTATCGAATTTTTCTCGCGGGAAGTGCTGGCCGATTTCATCCACCACCTCCTTGGCGAGGTTCGTGCGCGGGTCATACATCGTCAGCACCACGCCGAAGAGCGACACCTTGTTGTTCAGGCGGTCGCGCACCAGGCGAATCGTGTTGAGGAGCTGCTGCATGCCTTCGAGGGCGAAGTATTCACACTGCAACGGTAGAATCACCCCATCGGATGCGGTCAGTGCGTTTACCGTCAGCAGACCGAGCGATGGTGGGCAGTCAACCAGAACGAAGTCGTAATCATCGAGTATCTGGCCAAGGATGTTGCGCATGCGGAACTCGCGGTTATCCAGATACACCAGCTCGATGTCGGCGGCATAGAGATCAACCTTTGCTGGCAGAAGCGCGAGATTAGGGCGAATCTCTTTACGAATCACATCACCGGGTTTCACACTCTCGTTGACAAGTACCTCATAGATCGAGGTGCCGACGGCGTGAGAATCGACGCCAAGCCCGGTCGTCGTGTTGGACTGTGGGTCAAGGTCGATGATGAGGGTTCTGCGGCCCGCATTCGCCAGAAATGCCCCAAGATTTATGGTCGTGGTGGTCTTGCCTACGCCACCCTTTTGATTTGCGATCGCAAACACACGTGTCGTCACTGGCAATCGCCCCCTTTGTGCTCGCGCTTGTGCATACGCACGCCGTTATCCACTGGCTCTATGTCGTTTCCGAAGAGACATTGAGAATACAATCGTCCTGGCGCCGCACATCCATTATCGCGGCCATGCCATTCCGCCCGCCTGTCCACAACGGCCAGGCGGGGATTCAGTAGCCAGGCAGTAATAGACAAGTATCCGGTTTGCGACGGATGCCATTGTACTCGATGAGAGGAAGCAGGCACAAGGATATAGCCGGGAGGTACGCCGATTTGGGCTAGTCCTCCCGTCACATTGTGGGGGTATCTGGAGGGAAATGTCCGGCAAGTGGCCGCATTTATTGGTGTGGCGATACCTCAATGCGCAGATCAAGCTCGCGCTCGAAGCGGCTCCCGCCAGCGCCGCAGACGGGACAGACGGCAGGCATACGCCCATGCTCAACAGCGCCACAGACGCTACAAGCCCAGCGACTCGCCATCATGCGCACAATGTCGGCGCGGCTGACGATGCCCACCAGATTCTCTTCATGCATGACCGGCACGCGCTTGTAATGATTGCTAGTCAGGAGCTGGGCAATCTCGTCGACATGCGTCGTATCACGTACCGAGACGACCCGTGTGCTCATGATGTCGGCAACTGTGCGGCCGTGTTTGCTGATGAGGTCGGCTTCCGTCACCAGCCCCACCATACGTCCACTTTTGTCCACTACTGGCATGCCACTGATGCGGTGTGAGGCAAGCAGGTCGGCGGCCTCACGAATCGTGGCTGTTGGCGGGATGCTGATCACGTGGCTGGTCATGATGTCGCGCGCGAGCATTGCGGGCCTCCTTCACAGTGAGGTAGGGCTGCGCTATCGTCGTTGACAGCGCAAGTGCCCGGCATTGTACCATACGATTCGGGCACAATTCGTGCCAGGAGCATGTCTGCCAGACCGACGAAACCAATGAAGGACACTATGGCTGTATCTCCACCTGACCAAGAACTCCTGTCGCCAGAGAACGATACCCTTGGGGTGCTGACCGGCACGGCGCCGGTCGTGCGCGAGGGGTCGCTGGTGACGCTGGATGCCACTGCCGCCGAGCGGCTCGCCGCCCGCTGGGCCGGGCAACCGTGGCCTCCAGTCGCGGAAGACTTCGCGGCGATGCACTTTCGCGACGGCACCGAGCGCACGGCAAACTGGATGCTGCTGGCGGATGCGCTCAACTTCTGCTTCTGGGGCGAACCAGGGGAGCCGCGCTGGTCGGTAACATGGCGAGGCAAGACCTGGGACGGCTATTACGCCCTGGCGGCGGCGCTCACGCGGGCTATGGAGGAGGGCATACCCCTGACCGATGCAGCCTATCTGGCGGAGCTATCAGCCAGCCAGCTTGCCGAAGTACTGCGGCCCGCCCCCGGATGCCCGCCCATTCCACTCTTCGACGAGCGGCTCAACAACGCGCATGAGGTCGGGCGAGTATTGACCGAACGCTATAGCGGCCAGATGGCGCGTGTCATCGAAGCGGCTGAATACGACGCCGTCGCGCTGGCATTGCTTCTGGCGCGTGATTTCCCGTCATTTGCCGATATCGCCGAATGGAATGAGCAGCCCGTCCCATTTCTCAAGCGGGCGCAGATATGTGTCGCTGATCTGCACACCACATTCGGCGGGAAGGGCTGGGGCGCGTTGCATGGCATCGAGCGGCTGACCGCCTTCGCGGACTACAAGCTGCCGCAGACGCTCCGCCGCGAGGGTGTGCTGCTTTACGAGCCGGAGCTTGCCGAGCTGATCGAAAGCTACACACTCATCCCAGCGGGCGCGGATGCCGAGGTCGAGATACGTGCCGCGACGGTCTGGGCGGTTGATCTGCTACGTCAGGCGCTGGCGCGATTGGGCATCCAGCAGACCGCCAGCGCGATTGACTACCGCATCTGGCTCGAAAGCCAGGATGCGCCGCCCGACAACATCCCCTATCACCGCACGCGTACCATCTATTATTGACTTGTTATCGAGCATTCCTGAGGGGGATGCGCATGGGTGTACAATAGCGAGTCGTAGGGCTACGACGCGACAAGTCATCACATCGCGGAAGAAAGAGTGGGCATGAGCGCAACCACCAGACCACAGCAGGCACGCGCCGCATCAGGCACGATGTCCGGTGGGCAACTGCTAGACGCCATACGACGGGCGCTGACGCCCGGAAGGGGAGCGCTGCTCTTGCTGGCGCTGGCAGTCATCTACCGATTGGTGCTGCTGGCGCGCGGCTGGCCCGCGCTCGATAGCGATGAGGCGGTGATCGGGCTGATGGCCCGCCACATTCTGCAAGGTGACCGACCCACGTTTTTCTGGGGCCAGAACTACATGGGTCCGTTCGAGGCATACTTCGCCGCGCCCCTGTTCGTGCTCTTCGGCTCGTCCACCTTTCTGCTCGGTCTGAGCGCCCTGCTGCTGACGATTGGGTTCCTTGCCACGATCTATGCTCTTGGCCGCGCCGCCTACGGCCCAGCGGTGGGATTGCTGGCACTCGGCTGGCTGGTCATCTCCCCGCCTTATTTCGCATTGCGCCAACTGGCCCCGATTGGTGGCTATCAAGAATTGCTGTTCTTCAGCGGACTCATCCTGCTCGGCGTCTGGTCACGACTGAGGCTGCCCAATGCACGCCCCAGCAGCCGCGTTGGCTGGTTCTGCTGCATCGTGATCTACGCTGTAGTGGGCTACCTCGCTGGGCTGGGCTTCTGGTCGGATATGCTGATCGCGCCGGTCCTGCTGGTGGCTGCCGGTGCGCTGGTGTTCGGGCGCTGGCGCGAGCTGCTCTCGCTAGCTGGGGTGGCGCTGGTGCTGGCGTTTGTCATCGGCGCGTGGCCGTACATCAGCTTCAATCTCGCGACCAACAACGCCACCTTCAAGCAACTCTCCCACCAGAATAATCCACCGGGTTGGCCGGTGCAGACCGCCGGGGCGCTCACCGCCGGACTCCCTATCGTGGCGGGCAGCCCCCACGTCTGCATCACCCAGGGCAACATCTGGGAATCGTACCCGCCCGCAATGGCCCGCTTCACCGCCGATAACGACCCGATATGCCAGGCGCCAAACGTGCTGATCTCGCTCGGCGCGCTGGCGCTGCTGGCGGTGGTCGCGTGGCAGCTCGGCCGCTGGCTCTGGCGGTGGCTGCGCCAGACACCCAGCCTGGCCATCGTGCGCGAGTGGCTTGCCCGGCGCGGCATCCGCATTCCGCCAGCAACCGAGGTGGAGGCAAAGCGACTGGCGGAGGAATCAGACGCTGAGGCAGGTGCGCGGCGCTGGCTGCGGGCGATGCTGCTCGGCGTCGCGCTGATGACACTGGTATTGTTCTGCACGAGTTACGATGCCGCGCGCTTCCAGTTCACGTCGGCGCGCTACCTGCTCCCGCTCTATCTGGCGACGCCGCTCTTTGTCGGCGTGCTCTGGGAGGCCGCTCGGCCTGTATTCCTGCACGCGTCGAGCATGTTCCGCAGAAAGTCCGCGCAGGCGGACGTCGTTGCCGCGGGCCCTTCGGGCGCGGTTTCAGCCGCCCGCGTCTCCTGGAGAGACACCATCGTTCTCACTCTGGCGTCAGCGGGATTGCTCTGGCTGCTAGCCAGCAGTCTCTATGGGGGCGCGCAGACGCTGGGCTATGCAGCCGACGCCACACGCTTCGGCTCACCCATCCTGCCGATGGATCGCCAGATTATCGCCTTTCTGGATGCTCACCAGCTTACTGCCTATTACACCAACGATTACTGGGCATGCTATCGGATCGCGTTCGAGGCGAACGAGCGACTGCACTGCACGATGCGTGGAGATGTGGGAGAAGCGAATCTCCGCCTGCTCTCCAGCCGCTATCAGCCGTGGGTAGACGAGTTGGCGCATATGCCGCACCCCACCTACCTGCTGACGCTGAATAGCGTGCAGGATCAGCGGTTTTCGCAGATTGCGGCGGCGGAAGGACTCCCCCACGCGGGCTATCGGCGTGCGGTCATCGGCGCGTACGCCATCTACTACTACCCTGGGTAGCCAAGCGGCTTGCGGTCGGGCCACGAGTCAGGCGGGTCAGCCCACTGAATCGCTCTCTAGGACGATCTGCATGCGCGCGGTGTCTGGCGATGGCGCGCGGCTCTCATCCCACCAGGCACAGATCAGCCGCGAGGTGAAGCCACACGCAGCCGCCAGCGCGATGAACTCGTCTGGTGTGAACATCTGCCACTCCATATGATCTCCGCCGATGACAGCGCCGCTCTCATCGCGATAGGTCAATACCGAGTGCCAGCGATTGCCCTCCATGTAGCCGTTCGACTCGACAATCGTGCCGCCAATCTCCTGACGTTTCTGGCCCTGGTTGCGTTCGTAGAAGTCGCGATTGTAGATATCCACGATGAAGCGCCCACCGGGGGACAGCTTGCCGCGTATCTGGCGCAGCAGCTCGGCATTCGTCTCTTCATCGAAATAGGCGAGGCTCTGCCAGATGTTGATTACGGCGTCGAACGTGCCGGGCAATGCTCCGACTTCGCGCATATCGCCAATAATGTAGGCCACCTGCTGGTGAGCGGCCCGCGCGCGGCGTTC
>DASUWS010000240.1:0-6762 GCA_036378295.1 Ktedonobacterales bacterium | reverse complement strand
GCGCACCAAAGACCGTTGAGGGATACGTGACTCAGCGGTGCCACTGTTCCAGCATTGCGCGGTGTTCGCGGTAATGCTCGAACGTGTCGCCCGCGAAGAGACCATACATCTCCTCGTTGGTCAGGTCCTCCGCGCTCAGCGATTCCGCCAGACGCAAGACCTGTTGATACGAGCTATCGAAGGCGGCGCGCACTTCGGCCAGTGGGCGGTCGCGGTTGGCCGCCAGCACCTCGGCGTTGACGCGATCGATGCCCGCCTGTGTATCTTCGCCGGGCCGGATGAGGCTTTCGCGGGCGCCATTGATATAGGCGATCAGGCGTTGCTCCCAGAAGGTGATGTGCGCCAGCATATCTTTGACCGACCACTCACCAAACGTGCCCGGCTGGATGATCTGCGCGTCTGGAATGCTCGCAAGCATCGCTTCGAGGCGCGCATGTTCGGCGCGCATGGGTTCAACGATGGGCGTGCCGGAGCGAGGCTCCTGTCGCTGCTGGTCGTCGGGTAGCATGCGTGTTTCTCCTGCTCCATGATCGCGAACGGCCATATCACTGGCGATTCTCCGCGCCTCCCCGAAGAACGGTTATGGGTTTGTGCTGGGCGTCGCCGTCTGAACGTCGAGGTCGGCCCAGACCGCCGTCTCGCGGTAGCGATTCGCCAGGCTTCCAGTGGGCAATAGCTCGCGCGCCAAGGTTGCCAGCCGTTCGCGGCGCTTGGTAAGCGTCATGTGCGGCTCGACGGCTGCCGGATCGACCATCACCCACGGCGCGACCGCCAGAAAGCCTCCCATCAGCGGCTCGCCGGTAACCGTATGCACAGCCCCATCCACGCCAACAAACGCGCTTCCTGGCCGGAGCGGTCCAGCGGCGTCGCGAGCAGTAATGCTGGACTGGCCGTCGAAGGTGATATCGAACAGATTGCCGGTCTGCATGGCGCAGACATTGTAGCGCAGGTGGGGATAGCTTGGCTGAATCGAGCCGAGTACGGAGTTCAGCCATTCAGCGGGCTGCCATTCCCATGTCTTGGACGGCGCGGACCACGGCTGATCGTTCGCGTCCGGCTGCAGGACAACCTCGACGCCGAGCGTATCCAGATGGCGCAGGTAGTCGGGCGTGAACGCGTCGAGACTGATGGCCACGCCCAACCGGCCCACCGCCGTGGGAATCGCCCGCACGTCAGCAAGCTCACCCGGCGTCACATCAAGCATCTCGCGCTCGCCGCGCGTGAGATAGACCTTATTGACCCGCTCAAGCAGAGTGCCGTCAGGACCAAAGACGAGCGCGGCATTATAGACCTCTGGCCCTGTCGGCAGATAGACTGCGTGCGCGCCGAGTGTGCCCCAGCGGGCGATCTCGCGTGGATCGTCTGAGCGGCGTACCTGTGGGGCGAGCGTTGTGGCGACGAGATAGGTGCGGTACTCCGCCGCCAGCCGTGAGAGCGTCTCGGCGAAAGGGCGATAGAGCGTGTCGGTAGCCGCCAGGAGTAACGCCCGCGCCAGCGAGACCTCTGGCCACAGACGACGGCACCGCACCAGTCGCGGCAGCAGCCCTGCCGCAAGCTCGGTCATTGCTGTCTGCGCCGTCGAGGCATGCCGCGCCAGGATAGCGCGTGGCCCGGCAAACGCCGCCGGAAGCCCCACCAGTTCGCCCAGCACCAGCACGTTGGGTCGGTCGGGCGAGAGATGTTCCGCACCCATGCCGACGATGCGCTCCAGTTCGGCAATGAACGCCCGCTCGGTCGCTGGCACGGTGATGCGATTGCCCACGGCCACCGCCCGGACGTGTGTGGTGCCTGTGGCTGCTGGCCCCCGCGTCATGCTATTTTCCCCGCACTAATTCGCCTATCTCACTCGTTTCGCTTGTCTCGCTGATTCGCGGTGTCTCCTCGAACCTGCCTACGCCGCGCTAGACGTGGCACTCATACCACGCTTGTAGCGAGCCGTGCTTGCCTCGCCAATGCCGATGCCGGCGATGGCCAGCAGCAGGTGGATCACCTGAATGACCCAATGGGCGGATGTTGGCAGCAGGGAGGTCTGAATCAGGCCGAAGATGGCGATGATCAGGCCGACGACGAATGTGCCGATGACCAGACCGAGGCTCCCGCTTCGTGTCATCCCCTGTGCCAGTCCCAGCAGCCAGATACACGCGACAAAGAGGATGCCAATGAACATGTGGAGCAGCTTCAGGCCGCCACTTTCCGCGACATCGAACCAGAACAGCAGACCAAGGATGAGATTGATGACGAAGAGGACGCGAAGTGACATGCTTGCGATACGAACGACCACGCGACGTTACCTCCACTGGAGATTTCGGACGTTCTCCTCATACAGATCTCTGGAGAACGCCCGCCGTTTCAGCGCATTCCGCCCATAGCATACCGCATCTCGGCCATGCCAATGCCCGCGTGTTGTAGTCCCACCCATCGTATGGTAGAATGATTTAGTGATCACTAAATCGTCGGGTGTGAGGCCCGCGATTCCACATGTGGAGCGGATGGAGCAGTGTGATGGTACAGCGGCGCAGCGCCGTAGCTCGCCGGGTGCGGGCGACAGATGAGACGGCGGATGAGGTATGTCTGGTGCCTGGCGCCCACCCCGAGCGCACCACGCGCGCCCGCGCGCTCTTGCCCGATGCGGACTCGCAGCTTGCGCTCGCGGAGACGTTCCGCGCGCTGGCCGACCCGACCCGCGTCAGCATCGTCCTCTCGCTGCTCCATCAGGAATTGTGTACCTGCGATCTGGCGGCCATTACCGGCGTCACCGAATCTGCGGTCTCGCAGCACCTGCGCATCTTGCGCCGGTTGCGCCTCGTAAAGAGCCGCCGCGCGGGCCGGATGGTCTTCTACAGCCTCGACGATTTGCACATCCGCCTCCTGCTGATGGTCTGCCTGCACCACGTCCGTGACGATGGCCAGCGACACGATGAATTGGAGCGCGTCCTCGGTTTCTTCCCGGCCCTCGCCGAAGAGCCTGCCCCGCAAGACATAGCCGATCAGCCTGGGCGGCTGCCAGGAAGCGAGGTGGTGCGATGAGTGCGCGAGCCATACAGCATACCCAGGAGCAACGCCAGCGGCAGTCCAGCCCAAAGCGCGCACTGCGTGTCGCATTTCTGCTGACCGCCGTTGTGCTGCTCGTGGAGGTGGTCGGTGGGCTGGCCTCCCACTCCCTGGCGCTGCTCTCAGACGCCGGGCACGTCTTCACCGATATCGTGGCGCTGGGGCTGGCATGGTTTGCCGCGGCCCAGGCCGAGCGGCCTCCCGATGACCGCCGCACCTACGGCTACCATCGCGTCGGCATTCTGGCGGCGCTTGCCAACGCCGTCACGCTGATTGCAATCGTCGTAGTGATCGCGGTCGAGGCTGTCCACCGGCTGCAGCAGCCGGAAGCCGTCACGCCGTGGATCATGTTCGTGGCGGCGCTCGTCGGCGTAGCGGTCAATCTCTACATCGGGTTTGGCCTGCGCCACGAGAGCCAGGACAATATCAACACGCGGGCGGCGATGCTGCACGTCTTTGGTGACGTTGGCGCGTCCGCGGCGGTCATCCTGGGCGGCATCATCATCGCGCTCACCGGCTGGTATCCCGCCGACCCGATCATCTCGCTGATCATTGCTCTGCTGATTGCCCGTGGCGCGTGGAGTGTGCTGCGTGAGACGATAGCGATTCTCATGGAGTCCACACCCCACGATGTGGATATGACGCGCCTGCTACGCGACCTGGGGAAGATTCCCGGCGTCAGCGGGGTGCACGATCTGCACGTCTGGTCCATCGCTGGCGGGATGCGTGCTCTCTCGGCGCACGTCCAGGTAGTGGACCGCCCGCTCAGTGCCTGCGATACGCTACGCGAGAAGATCAATCTGCTGCTGCGCAACAACTACCGTATCGGCCATACAACACTCCAGTTCGAGTGCCGGAACTGCGACCGCTGCGAGGGCAGCAACCTCTATTGCCAGCTCGACCCAGGCGAGTCCGGGCATGCCCACTCCCATGCTCATGCGCACCCACACGACCATAGCCATAGCCACTAAACGAGTAGCCCATCAGTGACCGTTACGACTGGATTCAGCGGCTGTATCTCGGCTTGCGATCACCTTGGCAGTCGCCGCCTCTGCCCATATTGGTCGCGAGTTGCTGGCGTTCTGGCTCCCCTCCCCTTCCTGGGGGAGGGGTTGGGGGAGAGGGCAGGCACTTGCATCCTCCGACGACATGCCCAGAATGTCGAGCTAATTCGTAGCACTTAGCCCCTGCGGAATACAGCCACTAGGCAGCGTCCCCTCCCCTTGGAGGGGAGAGGTTCTCCCTAATACCCCACCGTCAGCTTGAAGCTCGGCGTGAGCGGCTGAGGTGCGCCCCTCGGCACCGCCTTGACATTCAACTGCCAGTGGCCGCCCATCGTCAGATCTCCCTCCCCACGATAGACGCCGGGGCTATCCGCGCCAACCGGCTTCAGCGTCACATTCTGCTCGCCCATGTCCATATCGAGCATGATCGTCGTCACGACAACAATGGCGTTTGTGACGGGAGCGCCTTTGCTATCCTTCACTGTTACCGTGAACGTATTGGTGCCGAACTTGGCGGGCACGACATTGAGCGTAATGGCATAGTTGCCTGCTTGTTGAGTCTGCAGGAACGGGCCACTCGGTGAGGTGGGTGTCGCGCCGGAAGGCGGTGCCGCGAGCGTCCCGGCAAATGCGCCCAGCAGCGCCGCGCAGAGCAACACCGCCGCCCCCAGCATCGCCTCGCGCCGCAGCCAGTCTTCCAGCCGTACCGCCAGCTCGCGCAGCGTCCCAATGCCTTCCCTACTACCGTTGCCACCTTTACTGTCAGATGTGGCCTCACGCCCTTCCCTTGCTGAGGAATGCTCGGCGGCGGCTGGGACCGGAATCGCGACCCGGCTACCAGCGGGTGTCGCGGCCTCCTGCTCCGCCAGCACATAGGCAAGCTGCGGGCGAACACGGAAGGCGTGCCATGCGCTGATGCCTACCATCAGCAGGAACAGCTCGATCTTGACGAAGAGCGTGCGTCCGTAGGCCGTGGTCAGGAATTGCGCGATGGAGGTAAGGTGGATGGTGGTGTTGAGCGTGCCGGTTGCGGCGAGCAGGAACGCGCTGAGAATGGCAACCGCTCCGAACTCTGGCAGGCCCAGCGCCAGCACACGCGCCCGCGTGCGGACGTCCAGACGGGCGAGCGCAGGCACAAAAACCAGGCTGATATAAAGCAATCCGCCCACCCACGCCGCATTGCAGACGAGGTGAAGCAAGTCCACCGCGAGCGCGTAGGCCAGTTCATTGCTGGGAACGGCGGCGGCGTGGCCCGACAGCGCGAATGCCGCGATGAGCGCGCCCGCCAGCACCACCAGCACCAGCCCGAGCGCCGTCCGCGCCCGCACCCCCGCGACCAGCCGCCAGGGCAGCCGGGATATTCCCCGGAGTGTCGCCAGCAGCGCGTGGCCCCAACCAGTAATAGCCCCTTCTCCTTCATCGGTAGCCGGCGTCCGCGCGCCTGAGGAGAGCGGGCGGCTGAGTGGCAGCCGCCGGCGCGTGGCCAGTAGCGTGAGTGCCAGCGCCGCCAGCGTCACCACCTCGCGCATCCACCAGAACGTACCGAAGCGGCTGCCAAAGAGGATGGCGCGCAACAGGGGCAGCGAGATTGCCCCGGCAACGTCTCCGGCCAGCCCAGCGGCCTGCGCCAGAATCATGCCGATATTCGCCAGCAGCGTGACGATCAGCGCGATGGGCGCCATCCGCCGAAAGCGCATCTCCGCCGCCTGTGCCGCGAGGGTCAGCGCGCCATCACGCGCCAGTGTGGAGGGGAGAATCCAGGTCTCCCAGATGGTGCCGCCGACCCAGAAGACCATTCCCAGCAGCGCCAGCCAGGTAAAGATCGCCTGCGCGATACTGGCGGCATCCAGCCCGCTCGACGATGCATCGGAGGTGCCTCCACCGCCAGGGATGTTGCCAGTCGGCAGCACCGACGGGATCGGCGGCACCGAGCCATCCGGCGCGGCAATGCGGAAGATGAACGAGCCGCCAGAGATGTGACCGTCATCGGCGGACTGCGCGCGCCAGACGACAACGTACGTCCCTGCCTTGAGCAACGGCAGCGTAATGTCCATCCGCTTCGAGTTATCATCGCTGACATGCGCGTCGTGGTTGTCTACCTCCCGGTTCGCGGTATCCACGACAACGGCGCGCGACGTCAATGGGTTGATGTCTTCGCTATACCAGAGCGCGACATGTGAAGGCGGGGCATTGAGAATCGCGTTGGAGGGCGGGTCAGAGCGCACCAGCTCAGCATGTGCCGAGGCGACGGGCAACAGGCGGGCGGTTGGCCCAATGGGGGAGAATGCGAGCAGCATCACGGCGATCCCGCAGCAGCCTGCCACAAGGAATCGCATCAGGAGACGCCGTATCGTCGAAGAAGAACACCTGGCTCTCAAAATATGCATCGCTCGCCCCACACTGTCATGTGCGTTTCAGCCTCTCGCAGACGCGCTGCTATATAAGGAATACACCACGATGTTTCAATCAGGGAACATCATGGCTTCATGGGACATCTTAAGACAGCGTCTGCGGTGCGCGCCAGCGGGCGGGCCATGCTCCTGGCAGGTCAGTGCGCCAGCAGATATTGTACGTCGTTCGTGATCTGATGGGGATCAATCCCCGGTCCAGCGTCGAGCACGACGCGCTCCCGCCCCTGCTGATCGATGATATAGACGTAGGTGGTATGGTCGATGACCCCCTTCAGGGTGGGGTCGGGCATAGATGC
>DASUWS010000239.1:0-5411 GCA_036378295.1 Ktedonobacterales bacterium | reverse complement strand
CCCTCGACCGTGAAGGCGCCCAGGGTATAGACGCGATCTGGGGTACGGTGCTCGAGCCGGACCTCACCGGGAGTGTCGAAGAGCACATCGACCACCGCCCGCTCGGAAGGCGCGAGCAGCGCCTCCTCGATAAAGGTCTCGTGTTCGTAGCGGCCACTGTCGCCTCCGACCAGCTTCATCCGCGCGCCGTTGACGGCGACATTGAAGAGCCGGGTGTTGGCGGTGTCGACCAGGTAGAGTCGTACAACCTCGCCGACAGCCGCGCGCCCTGCGAACTCCGTCTCGCCGTTGATCAGCAGTACGTTGCCGAACCGGCCCATCGCCGTGAAGGTGGGTCCGGATTGGCGGAAGGGCGCGATCTTGCCATCCTCCAGAAGGAGGTCGTCGAGTGTCAGGGTTAGCTCCCGGTCGACCGGAGGCCAGTACGACACGTCGGCGGGCTCGACCACGATGGCGCCGTAGAGCCCCATCTCCAACCCGTAGTCCTCGCGCATGTGCGGGTGATACCAGTAGATGCCCGCGTCGGGGAACTTGACCTGGTAAGTGAAGCGGCCGCCGATGGGGATGGGCGCCTGGGTGTCGTAGGGAACGCCGTCGAACTGGTTCTCCAGCCGGAGGCCGTGCCAGTGCACCGTGGCCTCGGTATCTCCATCGTTGGTCACCTCGACGGTGATCTGCGACCCTTGCCGCACGCGGAGCGTCGGGCCGGGGATCGACCCGTTGTAGGCGAGCATCCTGACGGTCTCATCTCCGATCCGCTTCGCCACGCTGGCGATCCGGAGCGCAAAGCGCTCGCCATCGGCCAACTCGACAGTCTCGGATGGCCTGACGTGCGGCAGCCCGGTTGCGTCGGTGGGGAAGCTGTCTTGCTCGGCGTGTGACATCGAGGTATGGCTATCTCTAGTGTGATCCGTCATTTTCGTCCTCCTGCCCGGCCCTAAACGACCGGGCTATGAGCCCCCCACTGCGGCGCTCCTAGCCCGCGTGGGGTTTGTGGCAAGCTCGTGGCCCAAGCCAGACAGGCCAGACAGGCCCGGCCGCTTCCGCTTCCGGCGACGATGGTAGCGAGTCGCTCAGCCATTGGATGCAGCCCTTTCTGACAAGTGCCGATGGCGTTCACACACGTGCAGGGCAGCGCCCGAGCTCACCCGCCGTGGCTGCGGGCCTTCACGCAGGTACTGATGGATGAGCGCGATCGCTGTTGAGCCTTCGCCGACGGCGGATGCCACGCGCTTCATGGAGCGATGCCGCACGTCGCCCGCGGCGAAGACGCCTGGGACGCTCGTCTCCAGGAGGTACGGCTGCCGCTGTAGGGGCCAGGCGCCAGTCGCCTCCCCCTCGCAGCCGCAGTCGAGGGGGAGATGGAGGTCACGACCGGTGAGGATATACCCCTTCTCGTCCCGCTCGATGACTGGTGGGAGCCACTCTGTGTGCGGCTCCGCCCCGATCAGCACAAACAGGCCGTCTGCCGATTCCACGACTGTCTCCCCGGTCGCCCTATTCCGCAACTCGAGCGCCTCCAGATAGGACTGGCCGCCTGCGCCTGTGACATGGGTCTGGAGTCGAACCTCGATGTTCGGCGTGTTGGCGATCTCCCGGACGAGGTAGTCGGACATGGTCGTCGCCAGCGCGTCGCCGCGCACGAGCACGATCACCTGCGCGGCATGCTTGGCGAGATGGATCGCCGCCTGACCCGCGGAGTTCCCCGCGCCTACCACGAACGCGCGCCGGTGCCGCATGGCTTGGGTCTCGAACCCGCCCGCCCCATAGAATACGCCAGCGCCGGTGAGCGCCTCCACCTGCGGCACGCCCAGCCGGCTATAGGTGGCGCCCGTCGCGATCACGACGGCGCGTGCCATGACCTGGCTTCCTTCGTCGGAGAAGATGACGTGATTCGACCCCTCCACGGCCAGGCCCGCGGCACGGTTGGCAAAGACGATGTCCGCGCCGAACATGGTTGCCTGTTGGAATGCACGCGTCGCAAGCGCGTGCCCGCTGATCCCACGAGGGAACCCGAGAAAGTTGCGGATCATGGAGCTAGTCCCGGCCTGCCCACCGACCGCTTCGGCTTCGAGCACGACCGTACGGAGTCCCTCGGATGCCCCGTACACGGCCGCCGCAAGACCAGCTGGGCCTGCTCCAACGATGGCCACGTCGAAGAGGCCCGCGGGCCATTGGGTCTTCGCGCCGATCACCTCGGCGATCTCGGCGGCCGAAGCCCGGGGCATGACGCGCCCGTCGGCGAAGATCGCGGCAGGTAATTGATCGGGGCCGAGGGTGTGCTCCTGGAGAAGCGTGCGTCCTTCCGGCGAGTCGTCGGCGTAAAAGCCGTACTGGATCGGGTTGCGGCCGAGGATGTCGCGGAGGCGGTGCGTCTCGAGCGAGTGGCGGGGACCGACCAGGCGCACGACCTCAAACTGGGGCAGGTGCGTTTGGGCCCATTCGCTCAGCAGCTCCGTGAGCCCGGCGTACAGCCATCTCTCGGGCGACCCCCATGGCTTGGTGACGTAGCTGTCGATCTGCCCGAGCGCCCTCGCACGGGCGATCTCGTTATCAGCGGTCGCGGCCTCGCCGAAGACGATCATGAGCACGCGCCGGGCATCGGGATGGAGCCGATGCGCCTCGATCAACAGCTCGATCCCAGACATCCCGCGCAGATGGAACTCCGCAATAATCAGCGCCACATCGACGCGCTCATCCCGCAACTGTTGCAGGCGTTGCAATGCCGCCTCCGCCGCACACTCCACCACGATGCGGTAATCGGGCGAGAAGCGCCGCGTGAGATCACGCGCAAGCGCCTCACTGGCGTTGGGATCGTCATCGACGGCGAGGATCACGGGTACCTGAGCATCCGATCGCTGTTGCTGTTCAGGAAGATGACTCATACTCCAGGCTGCACCGGGAGAGCCGAGCTCTCCCGCCTCCTGAGCCACTTCGGGCTCGCTGTGCTGTGATGAGCGGCGCGACAAACGAGAACGATGCGGGCAGCTGTCTAAAGTCGCAGACGGACCATCATGGCTGAGGTCTCGGCAGGTCACCACTCGGCGATCGCGGGAATAACCTCGCGCCCGAGAATCTCCAGCGGCGTGACGCGGTCCACACCGGGGACGAAGCCAACCACGGTCTGAATCCCCATGCCGGCCAGCCAGCGTAGCCTCTCCAGCAGTTCACCGACCTTCTCGCCGTTCTCGCCGACGTCGAAGGCGAATGGGCTAGTCTTCTCGATGGCGTCATAGTCGCGCCCCTCCTCGTCGCAGAAGCGGCGCAATGTTGCTAGCTTCTCCGGGATGTCGGGACTGGGACGGATATTGCAGGCATCGGCGTAGCGCGCCACCAGCCGCAGCGTCTTCTCGCCACTGCCACCCAGCAGGATCGGCGGATGTGGGCGCGTCAGGCTCTGTGGCGCGTTGAGTGTGCGTTCCAACTGGAAGTGCGCGCCCTGGTAGGGGCGATCATCGCCGTGCTCGCCCTCCCACATGCGCAGGCAGATGTGCAGCGTCTCCTCCAGCATCGCAAAGCGATCTTTGAGCGATGGATAGGGCAGACCGAGACCGCGCGCCTCCGCCTCGTAGTCACCGGCGCCGATGCCGAGCCAGGCGCGGCCGCCGGAGAGCACGTCCAGCGTCGTCACGATCTTGGCGAGCAAGCCGGGCCAGCGATAGGATGCCGCCGTTACCAGCGCCGTCAGCTTCGCGCGTTGCGTGCTCGCCGCTAGGTATCCTAGCGTCGTATAACACTCCAGCTCCGGTCCCTCGACGCTGCCCATGTAGTGGCTACGCCAGAAGTGGTCCGCCACGGCGATGCGGTCGAATCCCGCGACTTCGGCGGCGCGGGCGATCTTGCTCAGCGTGGGAGCATAGGTGGCCGCGCCGCCCGTCCAGTCGTAGTCGTTGATGTGGAGGCCAAGTTTCATAGCAGTCTCCTTCCTTCCATCCCAACCGCCTCTGATCACCTGCGCTCCATCGAGCCATCCTCATGTAATGAAGTAGCAGGCGTCTGCATCGCCACCGGAATACGATGATCCCCCTCGACGGCCAGGGTTCAGGTCGAGCATCCAGTGGTCTGACACAGTGGCTCGATGCAGGCGATGAACGGCGGGAATACGCACATCGTCAGCCGTCCATTCCGCCGCTTCATACGCTTGCGATCTACGCAAATAGATCTCGATGACCCGATCAAGGACTGTCCCAGTCAACTCTTCGGCGACTGCCGCCAGGTACACTCCCTGCCCTGTGCCGATGGGCACCTGCGAATCAAAGATCACGATGCTGACTTGGGGACGCGCCGCGATGTTGCGCGAGTGTCGTGCGTCCACCGATGAATGGAATCCCACGAAGGCGAGCGGGTTACCCCGAACATCCTCAGAAGCGGGATTACTTCTTGATGGCACGATATCTGATATGAGTGACCAATGGAGTACCGCTTATTTCAAGCGGTTCAAGTTGCAGATTGGGAACCCCCTCAAAGAGGCGTGCTCCCTCCCCGATGGTGATGGGCACGATGTGGAGCCATAACTCATCAAGAAGCCCGGCTGATAAGTATTGATTGATCGTATTGGCGCCGCCCATTATAGCGACATTTCTCTGCCCGGCCGCTTCTTTTGCGGCAGAGAGGGCTGCTTCAATGCCGTCTGTCATGAAGATGTACGTGGTGCCTCCCTCCATAGCAATAGGGTCTCTCTGCTTATGAGTCAAGACAAAGACAGGCGCATGGTAGGGAGGATTCTCTCCCCACTGCTCCCAACCCTTCCAGTCCCGGCTCTCTCGCTGTTCTTTTGGACCAAACATGTTGCTCCCCATAATGAAGGCGCCTGCGTCTGTCAATGCATTCAATGCAGCCTGGTGTTTTTCTGGCTCATCGAACATCCAGCGGTGGAGCAAATCTTCAGGGATGTCCCCAAAAGGGTGTTCAAAACTCTGGTTGGGTCCGGCAACGAAAGCATCTAATGACATCGTAATGCCGCAGGTCACTTTGCTCATACGATTTCCTCCTCTTGTCTTGGTGATAACTCATCGTACGCAGATGAATGTCACTGGAGAGGACAAGTCAATTGTGCAGAGTCACATTCGGACAATGCAGGTCTCCGCGTAGCGGCGGGTCGCGCCTCGCGCTAGAATCTGGTCGTTTGGGAACAGGCTGGTCGCGAGCGAGGTTAACCTGTTCTTTCAAGGGGCACGGTTCTATCGCCACCTCTTCTCCAACGGTACCCGTCTCAACCTCGCCCGCCCGCTCCAGATTGGCGACAATCACACCCGTTGGTGAAATCTGACTCTTAGCGACCTTGAATTCCGCCGGAATCGCGCCTTCCTTTTGCTGTTCTTCGAGGCTGGTATGTTAACCCGACATCTCACCTTACCTGAGGTAGTGTACCTTTCCGCTCGAGACAGCGACATCTACCGAAAGTTAGATTT
>DASUWS010000238.1:0-4965 GCA_036378295.1 Ktedonobacterales bacterium | reverse complement strand
GCTCGTCGGCATCCGCGCCATCTTTTTGGCTGTAGAAGCGCTTCTGCTTCTTCACCACCTCCGGCAGCGCGGCGTGGACCGCCTCGGCCTCAGCCGTCTTGCCCAGAGCCAGCCAAAGGTAGTACTCCATCGAGCCGCCGAGCCGGTTGATCTGGCCGCCCGCGTTGTTGAAGTAATACTCTTTGGCCACGCTGTAGCCCGCTGCGCTTAGCACGTTCGCCAGCGCATCGCCGATAAACGCGCCCCGTCCGTTGCCAACGGTGACCGGACCGGTCGGATTGGCGCTGACGAACTCGACATTGACCCGCTGGCCCTCGCCCATCGTGATGGTGCCGAAGGTATTCCCTTCCACCAGCACCTCAATCGCCTGGCGCAGCAGCCATGTCTCCGAGAGGCGCAGATTGATGAAGCCTGGCCCCGCGACCTCGACGCTAGCGATCAGATCATACGCGGGCACGACATCCACGGTCTCGCGGATGCGCGTGGCAATCGTCTCCGCCAAAGCGCGTGGATTCGCCTTCTCGCCTCGCGCGCGCAACTCCGCCGCCAGCTTCATAGCGACGTTGGTCGCGTAGTCGCCGTGGGCTGGATGCTGTGGCCGCTCGACCTCGAACGCGGGCACCTCTACTTCTGGCAGCTCGCCTGCCTCCTGAAGCGCGGCGACCGACCGGGCGATGATCTCTTTCACCAGATCGCGGATCATGATACCGACTCCTCTCACATCAATGGATAAAAATGATAGCTGGGATACTCTGCCGCCCTCTGAACAGCATTGAGGGCGAGCCGGAAGACCGCTCTGCGAGCAGTCCCTCGCGCATCGCCCTCGTCAATGGCCGCATTGCCGACTCTACAGCGCGCGCGTCAAAGAATGACATCCGAGATGATACGTCGCGCGCCGGGATACATCATCGCACTTTGCCACGCTTCTTCGCATCTACCAGATAGCTGATCACCTGCTCAATCGTGGGAATATCGTCGAATGAGTTATCCGTCACAACGACGACCTCGGTATTCGTACGGGTATCCATAAAAGCAAGCGATGGAGCGTGCTTCGGCTCGCGAGGCGTGTAGAAGTTGCCCGCGACGCGCGAGAGACGCTTCAACGGCGAGAGGTTCGCGAAATCGGCCTCGCGCATCTGGTCGTACGGATTGTTCACCTTCACGCCGCGCATGGTCACAGAGGATATGTCGTCGATGGGCACATGCGTCATCTTCTCACCCGGGTCAACGCGGAGATAGTCGTCCGGCGTGATGACCAGCAGATAATCATGGGCATGCATGAGCCGCCAGATATCGAAAATCGCGATCCCCAGCGAGCCAAACGCCACCAAGCCCACCAGCGCCAGCAGCACCGTGGCAAATATCGAAAGCCCCAGACCATGCGTAAAGTTATAAGGGATGGTCGCCACGGCGATCACAATCAGCACCGGCAGGCTCACGAGAGCACACAGGCCCCACTTCACAGCCGACCAGCGAACACGGTCAGCACGGAGCGGCCAGACATTCCAGGTATCAGGAACGTCGTTGGAACGCGCTTTCTCCAGGATTGTCGTGGCATCCATATCGCCATATCCTCCCAATGATTCCCATAGAGCGCCTGGGTGCCGGAACCGCAGCCATGTAATGCCGAATTATAGCACAAGAGACGGCAATTTATCCCGTCTCTCCAGCACGGAGCAGGCGTGCCCGTATGATACAATAAAGGGCGCTGAATCACGATTCCGGACCGTTCAACCTACCTTTTTGACGCGATTTTACCAGAACATTTACCAGAGGTTTGCGTGGCAGACGAGGCAACCCGCATCGAGCAGGCGGCGGCAACGCTCCTCCGCTGGTTCGAGCAGCACAACGGTCCAACGCAGGATGACCGGATTGAGGTAGACGCGCTCGTCGGGGCCCTGGGGCTAGATGTGGCGCGCTTCCCTGCCGCGCTCCATCCCGGCACGCTGGGCTACCTGGAGCCGGGTGAGGAGCTTATTTTCCTGCGCTCTGGCCTGTCTGAGCCGGTGCGCCGCTTCACGCTCGCACACGAATTGGGCCACGCCGTGCTCCATCGCAACGATGGCCAGGCAGCGCGGACGGCAGGCACATGGGTCACGCGACCCATCGAGAATCTGGACGACGAGGACGAGCACTACGAATCTATCTGTGGCGATGATGATCTGGCCGCTGCCCTCGAAACGACCGGCTCCGAGGGGGAGCTGCTCGCCGCTGGGCAGGCGTATAGCGCCCGGGCACGGCGCGAGGGCGAGGCCAACGCATTCGCCGCGGCGCTTCTGCTGCCCGGTGGCCAGGTGCGGGCCGCCATCTCATCGCTACGCGCCTCAGAGAGCAGACGCAACGTCACCCGCCGCCTGGCAACTCGTTTTGGTGTGAGCGAGGATGTCTTGCTCCGTCGTCTCTCGTCGCTGCTGGCATCGCCCAGCACACTCGCCTCTCCCTCCGCGCCCACCAACCCGCAAACAGTACCAGCATCCTCCGAAGCGAGAACGCTCGCGCTCGATGAGGAACAGCAGGCAGCGGCGGCGTCTGAGACACCCGCTCTCATCATCGCGGGGCCAGGCTCCGGCAAGACGACGACGCTTGTGGCACGGGTCGCTCATCTCGTGCGCGAGCGTGGCATCACGCCAGAGCGGATACTGGCGCTCACCTTCTCGCGCAAGGCCGCCCGCGAGATGCGAGAGCGGCTCGATGCGCTGCTCGACATCGAGGGCGCGCAGGATACACATGGTCCGCTGGCGCACCCGCCTGGGCCAACCGTCAGCACGATCCACGCCTTCTGTGGTGATGTGCTGCGCCGCTATGCGCCACTGGTGGGCCTTCGCCCCGACTTCCGCATGATTGGTGAGGCGGAAGGCTACTTCATGCTGCGCAGGGTCGCCAGCGACCTGCCCCTGCAACATTACCTGCCGCTGACCGCGCCCGCTCTCTACTTTCCTGACCTGCTGCGCGCCATCTCACGCGCCAAAGACAGCCTGATCGAGCCGGAGGATGCCGCTGCTTCCGCCCAGACCATGCTTGAGCGCGCGGCCACTCCAGAAGATCGGCTGGCCGCCGAGCGCGCTCAGGAGGTCGCCACTGTCTACGCCGCCTATCAACAAGCGCTGGCCGCACGAGGTGACGCGGACTTCGGCGACCTCGTCCGGCTGTGTGTCCGGCTCTTCCGGGAGCACCCCGAGACACTGGCGGCAGTGCGACGACGGTATGGCGCCGTGCTGGTGGATGAGTTCCAGGACATCAACCGCGCCATGGGAGTGCTGCTGCGATTGCTCGCGGGCGAAGATGGCATGCTGTGGGCCGTCGGGGACGCCGACCAGGCTATCTATCGCTTCCGCGGCGCCTCGCCCGCCAATCTGGCGCAGTTCACGCTCGACTATCGCGACGCGCATATTCACCGCCTCAGCGGCAACTATCGCTCGACACCGCCCATCATCGCCGCCGCCGAGAGTATCGCCGAGACGCTGCTGCCCGGCGATGTCCGACGCTCGCTCCGTCCTATCCGCGCCGTGAGCGAGCCGCACCAGCACGTGACGCTCGCCGTCGCGCCTGATGAGGCGTCCGAATACGCCGGGCTCGCCAGGATGATTGCCGCCCAGAGAGAGGCTGGGCGCTCCTGGCAAGACCAGGCCGTGCTCTGCCGCACGCGACGGCAGGTACGGGCGGTGATCGCGACACTGCAACAGGCGGAGATTCCCACGCGGGTCGCGACGCCGCTGCTCGATCAGCCGCTCGTGCGGGATGTGCTGGCGGTGCTTTCCCTGCTGACAGAGCCAGCGGGCGCCGGACTCTTGCGGGCGGGCGACGTACCCGGCCATCGCTTCAGCCGGATGGAGGCGCGAGCCGTTCTCGCCGCGGCGCGTGAGGCGCGCATTCCGGCACGTGCGCTGCTGATGGGGCGTCTGAATGAGGTTACGGGACTCACCGCGAGTGGACGACGCGGTTTGCGGGCGCTCGGCAAGGCACTGATAGATCTGCGCGGGGCGCCTGACGTGGCAACGGGACTGGCGCGCTACTACTTCGCCATGACTGGGCTTGGACTCGCGCTGATGGAACGCGCCGAGGCGGGCGATGAGGAGGCGCGCGCGCAATCATCAGGGCTTAGCCACATCATCGCGCTGGCTCGCCTCTTTGACGACTCACAGCGCGCAACCGACGACGGGCGCGAACGAGCAAAAGCCACATCCGCCGACTGGGCTGGATTCCTCGAATATGTGCGCGTCCTGCTCGGCACACCGCAAGGGAGAGCGGGAGTCGAGGAGGAGCCAGTGGTGGGCGAGCTTGACGCCGTGTGGGTGCTGACCGTACATGCCAGCAAAGGGCTGGAATTTCCGGTAGTCTACGTGCCTGGACTGGCGAACGGACGATTTCCGGCGCAACGTCAGTGGGAGCGCGTCAAGGCGCCCCTACTGGACGGCGACGAGCCAGCCGACACGGCGCACGACGAGGAAGAGACCTGCCTGTTCTACGTGGCCGTCACCCGTGCCCGCGATGCTTTGATTCTGAGCCGACCTGAGCACCTTGGACGGCGCCGCGCGCGTCCTTCGCCACTGCTCGCACCCATCGAGCGACGACTTGGGCATACCCTGCAGCGCATGGAGTGGCCCGCCGTCCAAACAACCGGAACCGCGCCAGAGCAGCCCATCGAAAATGACCATATCAGTGTGGGCGATGCACGGTTAGCCGATGATGAGGCGTTGAATGTCTGGGCCATCGAGACGTACGCGCGCTGTCCCCGCCAGTATGCCTATCGCTTCGTCGAGGGGCTTGCGGCATACGACGGAAATCTGCCACGTATGCGTCTGGGCATCCTCGAAGCGTTGCGCCTGCTCCACGGCCAGCCGGAGCAGGATGGGAACGTTACCGCTGAGGATACCATTGCAGGCGATCCACCGTCACTGGCGGTCGCGCTGAAGCGATTCGACGAGGTATGGACAACAGCGCCCGCATCCGACACGGACGTGCAGG
>DASUWS010000237.1:0-5748 GCA_036378295.1 Ktedonobacterales bacterium | reverse complement strand
AGCATTGCCGAACCTCTCGGACAGACACGCCGACCCTGCCATACGCTCCAGAGATCTCCGCGACTCTCATCGCCGTCATGCTGGATTTGGTGGAGCAATCCGCAAAACGGACATGCCTCGCATGTCAATCCAATACTGCATTCCTCGCTCAGAAGTGCGCACGATGCGCATCTGGATCGAGTCGCACGCCGGGCAACGCAGGACAGTGCCCATCTGGCCGCCGTAGAGCAACAGACTACCAAGCGGACCGATGCGCCCGCACTGCGCGCAGGTGCTCTCTGCGCTGGTCATCTCAAGCACAAAGATTTCGGCTAAGAGACCAGCCGCAGCGTTGCCGTCCAGAGGGAAGGTCTCATAGCTCACGTCGCTCGGATTGCTCATACTGCACCTCCGCCTGCTTCTCCGCTTGCTTCTCCGATCGGCCCGAAGCGCTCGGTCTTGACGCGCTCAGGGGGATGTCCCAGTTCGACACACGCCGTCGCGACCGCTTCCACCAGCGGGTTCGAACCACACACGAATATCAGCGGGCGCTCCATAGGCGTCCATGCCACCTCTTCGAGCATTGCACGGTCGATGCGCCGGCGGTATCCTTGCCAGCCGGCAGGCTGGGACCGGGTGATGGTATGAACCACGTCCAGGTCGGCGCCTGCCGTTGCAAGCCAGTCGAGTTCCTCCCGGTAGATGATCTCCTCGTAGGTGCGCGACGAGTACAGCAGGCAGACCGGCACCGGGCTCTGTACGGCAGCCCGATACCGGATCATCGCCATGAGCGGCGCGATCCCTGAGCCGCCCGCTACCAGCAGCAACGGGCCGCCTTCCTCAGGTCGCCAGGTGAACCAGCCGCCGATGGGGCCACGCAGTTCCAACTGATCGCCGGGGCGCAGGACGTCGGTCAGGTAGGGGGACACTTCGCCGTCTTCGAGCCGCTCGACGGTCAACATCACCTGAGGATCTGTGGGTGCGGAGGCGATGGAGTAGCTGCGCTCAGTCTGATAGCCATCGGCTGCTGTCAGCCGCACGTCGAGATGCTGGCCAGCGCGGTGTCCCGGCCAACCCGGCACATCGAGAATCAGGCTTTTAGCGTGCGGCGTCTCCTCGATCAACTCGCGTACGGTGGCGTGCTGCCACACCAATCTGGGCCGTATCCCTGCCATTGGTCGTCCCCCCGGCTCGTCTCCCGTTCCTTACTCTAACCACTCTAACTTGTTATTGGCTTTATGATGCCTGCTAGTCGCCCTCGTAGCGCTGTTCCTTCCAGGGATCACCGTAGTTGTGATACCCCAGCGACTCCCAGAAGCCCGGCTTGTCCGCCGCCAGCACGCGCAGGCCGCGCACCCATTTGGCGCTCTTCCAGAAGTAGAGGTGAGGCACAAGCAGCCGTGCTGGCCCGCCGTGTTCGGGCGTCAGGGGCGCCCCCTCGTACTCGTACGCGATCCATGCCTTGCCGCCGGTCGCATCCTCCAGTGGAAGATTGGTCGTATAACCGCCATCGCAGAAGGCCAGGATGTAGGCGCCGCTGGTCGCGATGCCCTGCAACAACGTATCGAGGGACACACCCGTCCAGGTGGTGTCGAGCTTGCTCCACTTGGTCACGCAGTGAATGTCTTTTGTGACGGACTCATGGGGCAGTTGCTGGAACTGCTGCCAGGTCCATTGCCGGGGCTGGTCCACCTCTCCAACAATCGAGAAGTCCCACTGCTCGAGCGGCGTGCGCGGCGTGGGCCCAGCGGAGAGGACGGGAAAGCCGCTCACGAGGTACTGGCCGGGTGGGAGGCGCTGCGCCTCCTCAGATCGCTGGCGGCGTCCCTGGAAACTGCGGCTAAAGAACGGTGTGCTCATAGAAGCCTCCCTCCTGACATGGCGTGCCACTGGTGAGCGGGCGTGGCATGCTGATGGGCCATGCTGGTGTGGCGGCAGCCTGGAAAAACCACACCTTCAGCATACGTGAGCCATGGGTCGACCGTATCCGCTATTCGCGCACTCTTGGCAGTGAGGCGGCGGCATGGAAGATCGCGTGAATGCCCTACGCCACGTGCCGCCGGTAGCGCTGCGCGAGAAATTACCTAGGGCAACGCGTGGGACCCTATGTGCTCCGAGGCTCCGTTGCCGCTTCGGCATGTCCAACGTTTCCAATGCATGAGGCGGAAGCGGGCGCCCAGCCGATTAGCAATTGCCGGGAGAAAGAGCGTGGCGGTACGTGTCGACGACACCACTTGGTATTCGCAACCTTTGCTCACAGGTGGAGTCCATCCCCTGATGCTCCCGCTCTGTCGCTACCCCACGCTCGATGAGGTCCTCGCGACGCTCAACAAGCGCGTCATTGCGCCCGCTGAGGCGAAAGCCCAGGAGTTGGCAGCGTCTGCGCTCTCAGCCCTTTGCGGTTTACCTTAACTGCGCCTATCAAAACTGTCTTTACCTGATAGACTGATGGAAGTAGATCGTACGGGACGTGACACCAGTCTGGAGGATGGGCGATGGATGCTGACCATGATCTTGTCGCATCGGGTCAAGCGCGCCTTGTCGACGTGGGTGGCTATCAGCTCGCGCTGCGTCAAGTGGGACGGGGCGCGCCAACGGTCGTGCTGGAGATGGGTTTGGGAGCTGCGGGCGACTTCTTTGACGCCGTCGCGCTGCAGGTTGCTGGGTTCACGCGGGTTGTGTGGTATGACCACGCCGGCCTTGGACGCAGTGATCCTGCGCCCGCACCTACACCTCGGACAGTCGCCGATCTTGCCGCCGACCTCCATAGGCTGCTCCACGTCGCCAAGATTCCGCCTCCGTACGTGTTAGCAGGGCACTCTATGGGCGGACTGACCGCTCGCTACTATCAGCGGCATTATCCGTCGGACATCGCAGCGCTCGTCCTCATCGATTCGGCACACGAAGAGCAGCGCGAACGGCTGCTGGCGGCGCTGCCAGCGGAAGCGGGTGATGAACCGCTGGCCGTCGCGCAGTACCGTCACACGCTGCGCGTCACCTGGGTGGACCCAGCGGCCAATGCCGAGCGGATTGACAACCTGGCCAATAGCAGCCTCATGCAGCAGTGCACGCGTCTGGGCCGCCTCCCGTTGGTCGTAGTGAGCCGCGGGCGGGCACAGGCACCCGCAGGGTTGCCACCGGACCTCGTGAGACGCCGTGAGCGCACCTGGCGACAAATGCAATGCGACCTCGCTGCCCTCTCCGCGTGCAGTGTCCATATCATTGCTGAGCGCAGCGGGCATCTCATCAACCAGGAACAGCCGGACGTGGTCGTGCAAGCGATTCGCCTGGCCCTTGCGCTCGTGCGAGAGCAGGCAGACAGCACGGCAGCCGATGCCTGCTGACGCTGACTTACTCCCCGAGACTCCCCGTCCCACCGCCCCTCACTCATGCGGCGTCGCGGACTCAGGCATGCCAACAGATGAGGGCACAGCCGAGCGAAAGGAACGCCCGATGGATGTCCGCCCGCCGCTCGTAGCGGACCTTGAGGCGGCGGAAGCGATTGAGCCACGAGAGGGTGCGTTCGACGACCCAGCGATGGCGGCCGAGCCGCTCGCGGGACTCACTGCCTCAGCGGGCGATGCGCGAGGCAATGCCACGCTGACGGCAGGCGGCGCGACAGTGCGGGAAATCGAAGCCTTTGTCGGCGTGCAGCTTCTTGGGGCGGCGACGCGGCCGTCCACGTTGCCAGCCGTTCTCGGTCGATCAGTTGATCGATTGCATCGAGACGGACGCCGCCAAACTGGCTAAATGAACTCCAGGCTGGGAGTTCCCGCTCTCTTCCCATCGCCCAGTTCTCCAACTCTACAAGAGCAGGCGGAGAAGCGTCAACCCCGTATTGGGTGGCACATCACGTTGCATTCGCTAAAGGCTCCTAGTCCTCTCTGAGAGAGGCGGTCGTGCATTATCTGCCGTCAGGCAAGGGTGTTGTGCCATGATGGTGATCACCATCACAGTGTTCACAGTATTGAGGATTCCCCGGAC
The DNA here is from genome assembly GCA_036378295.1 of Ktedonobacterales bacterium. Taxonomy (GTDB): domain Bacteria; phylum Chloroflexota; class Ktedonobacteria; order Ktedonobacterales; family JADMIN01; genus DAHUXT01. Next base: position 1,785 of record DASUWS010000237.1, on the reverse strand, counting down.
CGTTAGGATAGGAGCGTTGCCATGTCGAATTCCGCGTCGCGCGATCAGCAGCCATCCTCCATCTATCTTGTCTCCTGCGTCAGCAAGAAGCGAGCGTCGCCAGCGCCCGCGAAGGATCTCTACGTCTCTGACTGGTTCCTCAAGGCGCGCCGGTACGTCGAGGCGACTGGCTGCCCCTGGTTCATCCTCTCCGCCAAATACGGCCTCGTGCCGCCAGATCAGGTGCTTGCTCCCTACGAGCAAACGCTGAACTCGATGGGGATCTCCGAGCGACGCGCCTGGGCAGAGCGTGTCCAAATGCAGATGGACCAGGCGCTGCCAGATGTCGGGCACGTCATCCTGTTTGCGGGACAGCGCTATCGCGAGTTCTTACTGCCCTATTTTCGTCGCCACGGTATCATAGTGGAGGTGCCACTGGAAGGGCTGCGCATAGGCGAACAACTGCGTTGGTTAGGGCAACACATCGCACCCTAGTCTGCCAATCCATCTATCTGCCTAATTGCCTATCTGCCTATCCGCCGGTCTCCATAAGCGCTGTCCTGGACCCAGAGGCTGGTGCCGTCTGGAGGAGCGCACCCTCCCCGCCGATGCCGCCTGCACCTGTTGGCTTCTTGGCTTGCCCAGCACAGAGATCGCGCCATCCACTACGAGCATGCTCGCATCCATTCCCCGCCTGGGATCGTTCAGCCCCGGCTCATCATAGCAAACCGTGCTGTGAGCGAATCGAGAGAATCCATCCCTCGATCGTGACTCCGATGGGCGATCCGTGCGATACGGTGGCATTGGATTCTGGCGTCTCTGGCGTCAACGGCGCGCGGGGCGGTGGAAGACCAACCACACCACACGCGACGGGACGGAGGGAAATTACGATGAGCATGTCCAGCACGAGGCAATCCAACCCGGACGCTGTCCCCATCGCGCAACGCGTGGCTGAGCCTGTCTTCAGTATCATCGCCATGAGCGTGCTGCTTGGCTTCTTTGCCTATCATCAGCGTGCGGCAACAGGCTTCTTGACCGAGCGCTTTGGCCCACTTGAGATGCTCTGCCTCTACGTCCCCATTGTCCTGGCGCCTGCCGCCGCCCTCGTCCGTGCGGCGAGCGGTCGTCGCAATCCAGCGCGTCCTGTCGAAGCGTGCACCGATATCATCCTGGCGCTTGCGGCCATCTGGCTGCTGAGGGTGTTTCCGTTTGATTTCACCCATCTGGCCGATGCATTACCCCCCGCGCTCCAGTTCATCCTGGCCTGGGTCACCGACCCTATCGGCAAGGTCGTCCTCGTGCTGCAAGTGCTGATCGGGACGCTCGCAGCCTTCTTTATCCTGCTGAAGTTCGTCCTGGTGCTTGTGCGTGGCGACTCCACCTCGTCGACGCCCTCTACGCCCTCTACGCCGTCTACACCATCTACACCATCTACACCGCCTTCGACTCCAATTCCGGTGTCGTAGCGCTCTGGCCCTGCTCAGCCCACGCCCTTCCGTCCGTCCGTGAACGGTCTCAGCACTCTAGGGTCAGAGTCAGAGCGAGAGTCACGGTCGCGATATACCTGCTCACCCTGGACACGGCCACGGCCGCCGACCAAGGTGACATCCTTACATAGATGGCTGAACCCCTCGAATATGCGCGTTGCCGCATGAGCGTTGGTGGTCCCCACGCGTGTGCGCGTGAACCGAATTAGGCACTCTTGGGGTGGCATTACCCCTCATTCTCCTGCAGCCGCTGCCACACCGCGTCGATGATCACCATCGCCGCATCATCGGGAAAGGCCACGGACCCATATCCTCGCCG
>DASUWS010000236.1:0-12268 GCA_036378295.1 Ktedonobacterales bacterium | reverse complement strand
GGGTGGCCGGGTCGCAGTGCGTCTTGGTCGTGTATCTACGGAAGAGTACGAGGGTACTGTGCTCGTGCATATGCGCCTCGCACTCGGCGGGCTTCGGCAAGCGGCGCAAAACAACGCTGACCAGATGGCCGCTGCGCTCTTCGCGCGTCCGGACTGGCGAGAAGTGTTCCTGGCGCGGCTCCTGCACGCGCTGGATGGCCGCCTGCGGGCATTACAAGGAGCGTAACAGAGCGTCGTACCTGGGCGCTCGGCGTCGTACCAGCAGGCAGCGTCCGGTAAGCGCACTCGGCCACGGCAGCAATAGGCACGCCGGGAGCATCTGTAAAGGTGCGGCACCGGATGCTCCCGATGGAGACGAAGAGCGCGAGACAGTCGAGACGGAGGCACGGACTACGTCGCGGCGCACCTCACCCATTGTAGCCGCCATTGTAGCCGCCCGAGCCTGTCGGGGTCGCCGTCGTAGAAGCTCCCTGCTCCGCGAGGGCAGGTGTCGCCACGTGCCATTTACCGCCGATACCCTCACCGTACGCGTCGCCCGCGTCACCATCTTTGTAGTAGGAGTAGAGTGGGTGCCCGTTATACAGCACCTGCATACCATCTGCTCCATTGAGCACAGTCAACTTCCCCGGCAGCGGGGTGCTGCTCGAAGGGGCGCCCGCTGGCGAGAGCAGCGGCGGCCAGTTCGCCGCGCACGCCGCCGTGCACGCCACCTTGGCTGAGGTATCTGGCATGAAGTAGTAGAGCGTCAAGCCCGCACTGTTTGCCAGCGCGGTGACAGATCGCCCGTTGACTGTGACCGTCTTGGTATGAATCACTGTCCCGTTTGCCGCGCTCTGGGTAGTTGGCGTACTCGATCTGCTCGATCCGCCCGTTCGCACACCCGTCGTCGTTGTGCCGCATCCCGCCGCCAGTATCCCCGCCAGCATGAGTACGAGCACAGCCCCAGCGTGAAAGCGTCGCATACACATACGCGTCCTCCATGAGAGCGTAGACGAGGCACAATACCTGCATTCCACTACGTCCCTACGTTACACAGGAAAGAGCAGCGGAGAAATCCGAGTTGTCCAACTCGTGGCAGAGGGCGCAGGCACACCGGGTCTTCTACGGTTTCTGGCGCGGCTCTTGTACCGTGGCGGGGGGAATGGCAGCCGATCAAACGGCAGCCGCACCCATGGCGCGGGGCTGTTAGCGACTCAACATAGAGGCGAAGCGAGAGAGCATGAGGCAGGCGAAGACCAGAGAGCGCAGAGCCAATGTCGCGGCTCGGCGTATGAGCAGGTCATGTACGATCGCCTCGAAGCACGCGACCGCTATCCAGTGGCATAGACATACCCCATACTAAGGGCCGTCATCGAACCAGCTAGAATTGAACACAACACTCTCTCGTTGCAGGATCTTGCCAGTAACTGCATCGACTGAAATCTCGAACATCGTGCCGTCCTTATCCGCCACCGCAACCTCATAGACGAGGTACCCCTCGTCCAGGGTTAGCTGTGTGTTCAGGACGGTGCCAGGGGCGGATTGCAGCGCAGTCGTCTCCGCCGCGCCGCGGTTGACCTTGAGCAGGTGCTCCAGTGGGGCCACAGCACCATCCACAATCGCATCCGACCAAAGCGCAATCACAGCCACGAGGAGGAGGACCAGTATCGCCACTACCGCCGCGATGCGCATGTGACGGCGCAAGGTGACAGCCTCCAGCCTGGCCTCGTCTCGCTGGGCTCGCATCTCGTTCGCCGCTTCCTTGAAGCTGCGGGCGGCCAATCGGAGGTTGACGATCTCAGCCGTAAGGCCGCCACCTTTGTTCGCGCTGGTCATCACAGTCTCCGCCCTGGATTCACCGTTCAGCATAACAGCAACTCATACGCCCGAACAGGTCAGGTGTCTTCCCGCTGCTGCGGCGGCGAGAATTGCTCTACGCGATGGGTATCGCGGCGGAAGAGCGGGCTGGACCGCAATCGGGTGAACAGCGGCGCGCCGCGTTTTGATGGGTCGCCGAAGCGCAGGTAGAGCGTGGGCATGGCAAAGAGATTAAGCATCGTTGAGATGACAAGGCCTCCGAGGATAACGAGCGCCATCGGGTGCTCGATCTCCTGGCCGGGGATGTCGCCCGCGATCGCCAGGGGTACGAGGGCCAATCCCGCCGCCAGGGCCGTCATCAGGATCGGCGCCAACCGCTCCTTTGCTCCGCGCATGACCAGTTCCGGGCCAAACGACTCGCCCTCGTACCGCTCCAGATGTTGGCAATGGGTGATCAGCATGATGCCATTGCGCGCCGCAATCCCAAATACCGTAAAGAGGCCAACGAGCGAACCCAGCTCGACGATACCACCAGAGGCACGGATCGCAAGCAGCCCACCAACCAGGGCCAGCGGCAGAGTGAGAAAGGCCAGCGTCGCCAGCCGCCAGCTGCCGAAGGCCGCCTGCAGCAGGAGGAAGACGATGAGCGCCGCGGCGATCCCGAAGCTGAGCAGGTTGTTCGAGGCTGACTGTCGCTCCTGATACTCCCCAACCACCTCCGCATGATATCCCAGTGGAAACGCGAACCGCTGGAGACGTTGCTGGACCTCTCGCGCCACAGTGCCAAGGTCGCGTCCCTGCACATCGAGGTTTACATCGATGCGACGCGAGTTGTGCTCGCGCTCGATCAGATTGGGGGTTGGCAGGACGCGTACGTCTGCCACCTGTGCCAGGCGCACCTGGCCACCGTTGGGGGTGTCAATCAGAAGATTCTGGATGCTGGTCACGCTGTCGCGTGTGTCAGGCGTGCCTATCACCGCGATATCGTACACCTTCTGCTGCGTGTGAATATCACTGACTTCGGTTCCCGAGATAAATGTTGACGACAGCCGGCGCACGTCACCTGGCTTGATCCCATACTGCTGGGCCTTGTCGAGATTGACCTCGACCTGAATGTGCGGCACGTCCACCACGAGGTCGGTATGGACGTTGGTCGTACCGCTGATCTGCGCAAGTGTGCTACGCACAGCATCAGCCTGAGTGCGTAAGGTCTCAAGGTCAGGGCCATAGACGCGAACCGTGAGATCGTCGCTCGTTCCCACTAACACCTCATCGATCCGCTCATTCAGGTAGTTGCGGATATCATGGTGAAGGCCAGGGTAGCTGTCGATCACCTGCTGGATGGAGGCCAGGGTCGCGTCATAGTCCACGGCAGGATCGATACTGATCCAGATTTCGGCGAAGTTGACGCCCGATACCTCTTCCCCCGCTACGGCGCGTCCGATGTGGGCGCCGAAGGAGGTGACCCCCGGAATCTTGCGCAGGTCATTGCTGACCTGGGTCGTAATGCGCACGACCTCAGCTTGTGTCGTTCCCGGCCTGGTCACCCAATGGATGAGAAAATCGCGCTCCTTGAACTGCGGGAACAGCGACTCACCCAATCCCGGCGCCACCGCGAGACCAAGGAGCAGAACAACGAACAGAGCGGCGAATACGATGCGTGGCCTGCGGATAATACGCCCGAGCGCGGCAGTGTAACGGCGCTGGAGCGCCCGCAGGAAGGGAGACTCACGACGTTCGAGGGGGGCGTTGGTGAGCAGGAGCAAGCACAGCGGCGGCGTAACGACGAGCGCCACCACCATGGAGGCGAGCAGCGCCAGCCCATAGGAGACCGCCAGTGGCCGGAAGAAGGAACCGGAGACGCCCGCCAGGAGCAAGACCGGTATCAAGACCGCCACATCGATGAGCACTGCGTGGATGATCGCGCCGCGTACTTCGAGGGAGGCATTGATGATGACGCTGATCGTCGAGCCGCCGCCTCCTTCCCGGCGATGCTGACGGAGACGCCGCACAATATTCTCCACGTCAATGATGGCATCGTCAACGACGCCGCCGACGGCAATCACAAACCCCGCCATGATCATGGTATTGATCGTGGAACCACTCAGGTAGATCACCAGCCCAGCCGCCAGGAGGGACAGTGGGATCGCCACCAGACTGATCAGCGCGGTGCGCCACTCGAAGAGGAAGGTGGCCAGAACCACCATCACCAGCAATATGGCGATGATCAGCGCCCTGGAGAGATCATCGATGGCCAGGCCGATGAAGCTGGCGGACCGGAAGATGCTGGGAGCGATATGTATGCCAGAAAGGCCCGGCTGCATCTCCTTGAGCGCTTCGTCGACGCCTCGTGTTACCTCCAGCGTATTGGCCCAGGGATACTTTTCGACGACGAGGAGGAGCCCGCGTTGGTCCTTGATGACGGCATCACCAATCAGCGGTTGGTGGTCCCACACGACCTGGCCGAGGTCGCCCAGGGTCAGCGGCGAGCCATCCGCTTTCTTTCGATCCTCGACAGGCACCTTGGCCAGATCCCCTGGCACGACAACCGGCAAGACGTGCCGAAGCTCAAGCCGCTGATTGGGGGTATCGACAATGCCGCCGACACGAGTCTTCGCGGCGTCGGTATACTTCAATAGCCCGAAATCTAAGGCATCCGAGGTGATATTCTCGACTTCATCGAGCGAGAGATGGTACACACGCAGCTTATTCGGATCGACCTGCACCTGAAGCTGCTTGAACTGATCGCCCCAGATGACCACGTTGGCGACGCCGGGTACTTTCAAAAGGCGCCAGCGGACCGTCCAATACGTGACCATGGATAAATCGAGCAGCGAGTAGCGGTCCGAGGTGATCCCCACTTGCATCACCCGGCTCGTTGCCGACAGTGGCGGGAGCATGAGAGCCAACCCGGCCCAACTCGGTAAGGTGCGCTGCGCAATGGCCAGGCGTTCCTGCACCAGCTCACGAGCGCGCATGATATCGGTACCTTGCTTGAAGATGAGCGTGATGGATGACAGTCCCGGGACCGTCTTAGAGCGCATAGTGTCGAGATCCGGGGTACTGCTCAGCGCGTCTTCCAACTGGATGGTCACTAGAGACTCTACCTCAGCGGTGGACATCCCCAATGCCTCGGTCTGTACCTCCACCAGAGGCGGCGCGAACTCGGGAAAGACATCCACCGGCGCGCTCCGCATCTGAAGGGAGCCAAAGAGCATCAGTCCACCTGCGAGGGCGACCATGAGGTAACGAAAGCGGATACTCGATCCGACGATCCAGCGCATCATAGCTAGTGACCTCCAGGCTACAGCTCGCCGACCTCACGCTTCATCCCCAACGCCGATTTCGGTACCATAGAGCTCAGGCGCTCCGACGGTGACGATCGTCGTGCCGGAAGGAGGGCCATTCTTCAACACCACCTGGTCACCCGTGATGTTCTCGACGACGACCTGAGCGCGAACATAGGTCAGCGTCGCAGGGTTCGTGTATACCCAGGCCAGACCAGTCACGTCGTAGAGCAACGCCGAGTAGGGGATGACTGTACGTGTCGCCCCATTGACGGCCTGACCCTTCATCTGGATAGTCTGGATGCCGATGCGTTTGGCCGCGTCCACTGTCAGGATCACTTTGCTTAGATCCGTTCCCGGGATCGGCTCGACCGTGGCCGGTTTGGTATCGCCCTCCGCTGAGGATGTTGGCTGGGCGCATGCCGTGAGTAGCAGACAGGCGAAAAGCAGCGTCACGCCCGCCCATGCCCATCGTTTAGTGTGCCGCATCTGGTTGACCCTCCATTGAGATCGTGACAGGCTCGCTACCCGCCACCCTGGCTGAAGACCCGAATCGAAGGTACAAGGCGGGAATGATGAACACTGTGAGGATCGTCGAGGTCACCAGACCTCCGAGGATAACGAGCGCCATCGGATGCCCGATCTCCAGGCCAGGGATGTCGCCCGCGATCGCCAGGGGCAGCATGCTCAAACCTACGGCCAGTGCGGTGAGCAGGATTGGCGTCAGCCGCTCCTGTGCTCCGCGCATTACCAGTCCGAGGCCGAACGACTCGCCCTCGTACCGCTTCAGATGTTGGTAATGGGTGATCAGCGCGAGACAGTTGCGCACCGCGAGGGCAAACACCGCGAGCAGACCAAGGAGCGAGCCAAGCTCAACGATACCGCCGGAAACGAGGATCATGAGCAACCCACCGACCGTGGCCAGCGGCAGGGTGAGGAAAGCCATTGCCGCCAGTCGCCAGTTGCCGAAGGCCGCCTGCAGCAGGAGGAAGACGACAACCGCCGCGGCGAGCGCGGAAACGAGCAGACGAATCCGGTCCGCCTGCTGGACATCGTAATCCCCAAGCACCTCGGCATGGAATTCATCCGGCATTGACATCTGTTGAATGCGCTGCTCGACGTCATGCAGCACGGCGCTCCGGTCGCGTCCCTGGACAGCGAGGCTCACGTCCACGCGACGCGAAACGGCATCGTGCTGTATCAGGTCGGGAGTCGAACCGATGCTGACGCTAGCCACATCCCCCAGGCGCACATGGCCACCGCCAGGTGTGTCGATCAGAAGGTTTTCGACACTGGTCAGGCTAGTGCGCGTATCAGGCGTGCCCATGACCACCACGCTGAATACCTTTTGCACTTCGAAGAGGTTGCCGGCTTCAAGGCCCGCTACGAAGGTAGATGCGATCCGGCGAATATCGCCCGGCTTGAGCCCGTAGCGCTGGGCCTTGTCGAGATTGACGCTGACCTGTATATGCGGCACGTCCACCTGGGCCTCAGTGCGCACGTTCGCGGCACCGTCGATCTGCGCGAGCGAGCGTCGCATCTCCTCTGCCTTGCGACGCAACGTCGCGAGATCATTGCCGTAGATGCGGACCACAATCTGGTCGCTAGAACTCGGCAAAGTCTGCGCAATCGTCGTGTTCAGGTACGTCTGCATGACGTGGTGGATTCCAGGGTAGCTGCGGATCACTCGCTGGACGGCGGCCACTGTGGAGTCGTAATCGGCGGTGGGGGCGATACCTACAATCAGTTGCGCGGAATTGACATCGACAATCTGGTCACCCAGCACGGCACGCCCGATCAGCGCTCCAACGCTGCGAACTCCGTGGATAGTCCGCAGCTCGCGGCTGGCCAACGTCGTGATACGGGCCATCTCAGGATATCCCGTGCCCGGCGGGCCATCCCACTGAATCACGACATCGTGCTCCTTGAAGGTGGGAATGAGGGACTGTTGCAGGAATGGCAGCGTCAGGATGCCAAACAGCAGGAGGACACCCGAGGCGGTAAATGCTGGCAATGGAGTACGGAGCATGCGCCCGAGCGCGCCAGTGTAATTGCGTTGAATCGCTCGCAGGATGGGAGACTCGCGACGCGTGGCAGGGGCGCGGGAGAGCAGGAGCAGGCACAGCGGCGGCGTAACGACGAGCGCCACCAGCATGGAGGCGAGCAGCGCCAGCGCGTAGGAGACTACCAGTGGCCGGAAGAAGGCGCCGGTAGGACCAGAAAGCAGGAGGACCGGCAACACCACCAGCAACATGATCAGCGTCGCGTAGAGCATGGGACGGCGCATCTCCAATATGGCCTCGGCAATAATGCGCGTCGTCGAGTCGTCGCGCCCTTCCTGGCGATATTGCTGGAAGCGTTGGAAGACGTTCTGCATGTCAACGATCACATCGTCGATGAGGACACCGCTTGCCAGCACAAGCCCAGCCAGCACCATCACATTGATCGTCGAGCCGGTTAATGAGAGCACGACTCCTGCCGCTACCAGAGAAAGCGGAATCGCTACCAGGCTGATCAGCGCGATCCGCCATTGGTAGAGCAGGAGAAGCCCCAGCACGAGCAGCGCTGAGATGAGCAGCACAATCGAGAGATTGTTCATGGCCGAATCCATGAAGCTCGCTGGCCGGTACACTGTGGAGTTGATCTGGATGCCGCTCAGGCCCGGCTGTAACTCCTGGAGCCTCGCCTCGACTCTGTCGGTTACCTCCTGCGTGCTGGTGCCTGGGAGCTTATCAATGACAAGCACGAGGCCAGAGTCGCCATTGAGGAGATCATCGCCAATGAGCGGCTGGTGATCTTCGACCACGGTGGCCACATCACTCAGGCGCAGGTTCGTACCCTCGACAATGACCTTGTCGAGATCTTGCGGCCGTGAGATGGGGAAGACGTGCCGAACCTCCAGCCGCTGTTGTGGGCTATCGATGAACCCACCTGTGCCCGGAGCGGAGGCGTTCAGGAAGGTAAGGGGTGACACCCACAATGCATTGCCGGTCGTGGAGATGACCTGGTCAAGCGTGACGTGCTTATCCTTCAGACGTTGCGGATCCACAAGCACCTGCAACTGATAGTCGCGCATACCCCAGATGGCGACGTTCGCCACCCCGGGCACCGATAAGAGCGCAGGCTGAATGGTCCACCGGGCGAGCACCGACAATTGAATCGCGGATACCTGCTTCGAAGAAAGTCCGATCATCATGACCCGGCTAGTCGCCGACTTGAGCGGGAGGATGGTGGGCGGTTTAGACACGTTGGGCAACGCGAACGCCAGACTCAGTTTCTCGCTCACCAGCTGTCGCGCTCGTAAGACATCGGTGCCGGGCTCAAAGGTGAGCGTGATCGACGAGAGACCGGGGACTGACGAGGAGTGGAGAGATTGCAGGAACGGCGTATTGCTGAGCAACTCCTCCAGGTTGAGGGTGATCAGCTCTTCCACTTCCGAGGCTGAGAGGCCGAGAGCCTCGGTCTGCACCTCTACCGTCGGCTGCGAAAACTCCGGGAGAGCATCTACAGGTGTCGCGCGCAGTTGGGCGATGCCAATGACGAGCAGCACCGCGGCGATGCCAACAACGACGAGGCGCAATCTCAGGCACTGCTCGATGATCTGGCGCATACTTCGCAACCTCCCAGCGCCGTTCGCGCTCCCTATCCGCCTATGACGGGCTCTTCAGGCACTTCGGCTTCCATCGCGAGGCGGCACACTCTCTCGCGGCGTCTCATAGCAACAGCAGGATCGTCGTGTCATGCGGACTCTGATCTGCCAGCAGTGCTCGCCATTTGACGTGAGAAGACAGGAGAGCCTGGCTGGTAGAACGTGCATCGCCCTTGTTGCAGGATGGCGGCATGTCTGAGTAGTGCATACACGGTATGGATCGGGGCCACAATGCCTGTTAAGATAGGGCGCGGCCTAGCGGAAGCATGAAGGTGGACCCTACCCTATTGGGCGGGTGGGGTGAGGAATAACCCGTAGCGACGCCAGCCATCACACCGAGAAACGGGTCAAGGGGAAGGCGCTAGACCGGTAGAAGTCCGCGCTGTGCCAGGCGATGGCGAAAAGCGTACGAGACGACTTGGGCACGGTCTTGCAGGCGGAGCTTGTCGAGGACGTTGCGGAGGTGATACTTGATCGTGTGCTCACTCACCCCCAGGCGCCGGGCCAAATCGCGATTCGAGGTCACGCCTCCCGCCAGCAGTTCGACCACCTCGCGCTCGCGTGCCGTAAGCGCATGCAAGGCACGTTCGATTCTTTTCTCCTGCCCGGGATTGGCCAAGGCACCGAGCAACTTCCAGGCCAGCTCAGGCGGGAGGGCGGGCTCGCCTCGAACCACGCCTTCTAGCAGCGCCAGAAACCGCATTGGCTCCACGTCCTTGTGCACATATCCCCATGCCCCTGCCTGCACCGCAGCGAGGAGATCGTCCTGCTCTATCGCTACTGCCAGCACGACGACCTTGACATCGGGCAACTGGGAGCTGATCAATCTCGTCGCCTCCAGGCCGCCCATTCCTGGCATCGCCAGGTCCATGAGCACCAGATCCGGACGCAGATGTTGCGCCAGCTGCAACGCTTCATCGCCTGTGGCAGCCATACCTGCCACGTCCATTCCATGCGCCTCTAGAAAGCTGCGTAGCCCCTCGCGGACCAGTGTATGGCCGTCGGCTATCAGTATGCGCATGTGACCCCCTTGCGGCAGCGCGCCGCGTGCTCAGGCGATAAATAGCCGAGCACTGGGAAATGTCGGTTGGGTAAAGAGGCATTTATCGCCGCCAGTCGCCATGCGCTAACCTCCGCCTGCGTCTACCTGATAGGTGTCCGCCGCAGCCGCATGCCAGGGAGACACGCACATGGTAGAGGCGCCCAGTATGGCTTAGGTGCGATGATGCCATCCGCCATACTCTGGAGGACGGCTGCGAGTCAAGCGACCCGGATGCTGGGTCGCCTCACACTGAATACGAGATGACATCTCCATTCACCGGCATGCGGGCAGGTTGCTTCTATTTTGCATGATGGCCATGAATAATGCGTCAGATACCTTCGGATGAGCAGCCCCAGATGACACAACAACTCAAGGCGCACACTGTCTCATGGTCGAACGCTGTTGGGTGCATCGTTGGTACGCACGCATCGGCAGGACCCCGTCGGTATGTCGCATCCTTGTGTTACTTCTCAGAGTCCTTGCTCGATTCCATGCCCAAGTCCTACTCCACATCGATTGCCCATTGGAGGAGCGCCTGTATGGGCCCTTGATGGTTGGACGTCTACGGGGGCACACAGAGTGCGCAGGTGCTACGGGGTGTTACAGCTACAGGGGAATAATCCATTCGACTTCGCACAGCACCAGCACGTACACTTGGCAGTGTACCAAGGCCCCCCTACGATAGCAATGCACCATTTCGCGTACTTCAACTGGTATTGTGGTGTATCTGGTTAGCCGGTTAGCTGGCTAACCAGTTGGCTAGATAGCGGGCTAACCCGTTGGAGGCACACGGCGTGGTGCTACTTCCCCGTTTCGCCTCGATCCAGGCATACCATGTACACCATACCAAGGTTCCTGGCTGCCGACCGGCCGCAACCGTCCGAAGCGGCAGAGCGGTGTACTGGCATGCCATGTGGCTCCGCGTAGACAATGACTATCGAGTGTGAGAGTGTTCATAATCACCTTCAAGTGACGGCGCGGGCCGAGGGCACGGCGAGGTAAGACCCCCAGCGCCTTCCCGCCCCAGTGACCAGGGGATGCACAGTCAAGGTCAGACTGGCGGCTCCCAGGCGTAGAGCGAAAATGAGCAGACTTGACGGAAGCCGAGCCGGGCATAGACGCCAGCGCCCATCTCCGAGGCGTGGAGGACACCGATGCGATAGCCCAGCTCACGGGCGCGGCGCAGCGGTGCGAGCGTGATCGCCGCGCCAATGCCTCGGCGCCGTGCGTCCTTTGCCGTCGCGACCTCATAGACTCCCCCGACGCCTGCACCCAGGAATAGGGCAGACATGGCAACCGGCCGGCCGTCAAGATACGCGACGTAGCGCTGCAACGGGAGATGGGCACCGAGGCCGAGGTCCACGTGAACGTCATAACGGGCCTGCCTGATAGATGCCGGCTCGCCATAGCCTGCGCCCGCCACCTCCACCCAGTCACGGAGCGTGCGCTCGTCCTCGACTGGCACGATCGAGAGCCCTGGCGGCCCCGCCTGGCGTTCGTCCAGCGCATCCAGCGCATCCAGCGCATCCAGGTCGGCGGCCATGCCAGGACCATCACCGAGAGACACGAGGCCCGCGGCGGCGAGGTGCCCGGCAAGGTCCGCCGGCGTGCTTGAGGGTCCCGCCCACCAGAGGAACGGCTGGCGGCGAGCGGCAAACGAGGCGATGATGGCCTGAATGCGTCCCCGGAGCGCGCCCGGCGCGAGTTCCCGCGCGAAACGCGCGCGTATCACGCCGTTGTACTCAGGGATCGGAATGCCAGAGAGAAACTGGAGCACCTCGGGTGACTCGTCCACTGCTGCGCGGGGCGAGCGACGGAAGTAGGCGAACTGCTCCGTCATGTTGGCCTCGACGGCGTTGGCCAGCGCGTCCGGCGACAGATCCGTGAGCATGGCAGTCATGCGCTGCCTCCTATCTGGCGCCGGTCGCGAAGAGAGTGACCTCCACCATTCCGACCTGGCGGCACCGCAGAGGAGGGTAGCGCTTATGCGGCAGCATTGTCAAGTAATGAGGGCATTTGCGGAAGGCATTCTACACTTGTTTGCTCGGTTCGGAAACGCCCTTGAGTGTATCTTATGGTAGAATATCGTTAGGCTAACGAAATATCTCTCCAGCGCGCGACTGATTACGACAGGACGCCGCGCTCCTCATAGCGTTGTCATGTACGTCACGCCGCATGTCGCAACGGCACCGGCGCTCTCTAACGACTATCTATCCGCAGGGAGGAAGAGCCATGGATTTGAACCCCACCACTGTGGGTGCGTTTGACGCGCTGGCAGTGGCCAATCGCCTGCGCCCTGCTTTGCTACGCATCCACCGCCATCTGCGCGAAGAAGCGCACGATCTCGGCGTGACCAGCACTCAGGCGAGCCTCCTGGGCGCTATCTATCGCGCGGGAAGCATCGGTCTGGGCGAGCTGGCTGCGCGGGAGCATATGAGCGCTCCGACATTGGTAGGCCACGTCGACAAGCTCCAGGCGCTCGGGTTGCTCGCC
>DASUWS010000235.1:0-3927 GCA_036378295.1 Ktedonobacterales bacterium | reverse complement strand
ATGCTCCGGGATGCGGTAGAGCGCTCCGAAGGGCTGGTCATCCAGGTAATGCTCACAGCGGAGCAGGTTGCGAATGAGATGCTGCAAGCGATGCGCGAGGGCAAGCGCGACCTGACGCTGGCGCCGAACCCTGATGCCGCGCTGCTCATCGAGCTGACCAGGAACGATCCCGACCGCGCCGAGGATGCCGCTGGCCTGGCATTGGCGCGTCGCCTGCAAAGCTAAGTAAATAGCCAATGACCAATGACGTATGGAGCGGGTGGCGACCCTCTCCCCCTGCCCCCTCCTCTTCAAGGGGAGGGGCACTGCAACGACCGCGGTGGCCTCCAGGTCTGACGCGCGTCCTCTGTCGCGTTCTGGCTCCCCTCCCTTTGAGGGGAGGGGCAGGGGGAGAGGGCCGGGGGTGAGGGCAGAGACCAACACCACCGCAGCACAGCACTGCTTACCCACTTAGCGTATAGCCCTTCGTAGCCGCCAGCTATTCTCATTCGTGGCTGTGAGGCAGGCCTTTGCCGCTCGAACGCTGGAATCGCCAGAAAAGGGGATAGGAATGGATTGGAAAGAGCCATCAAGCGTACTGATCTCCGGACGCAAGCTCGCGTATGATGAGGCGCATCCCGCGAATCCAGGCGATGCGAAGGGAGCCATTCTCTTGCTGACGGGCCTGGGATCGAAGCGCCTGGGATGGACCGAGCAGCTTGACGTCTTTGGCCGCGAGTATCGAACGATTGCGATGGATTACCGCGACACTGGCGATAGTGATGAGGTTGACGAAGACTATACCCCGGCCGATCTTGCCGACGATGCCGCCGCCCTGCTCACAGCGCTTGGCATCGACCGCGCGCACGTCATCGGCATCTCACTGGGCGGCTTCACCGCGCTGCACTTTGCGCTGCGCCACCCCGACATGCTCGACAAGCTCGTGCTCGTCTCGACCTCCCCAGGAGGGAGCGCGCATGTCCCGCCATCGGCGGAGATTGCGGCGATCCTCACGCCGGAGCCAGGCATCGAGGTGGGCGAGCGGGCTATCCGCAACTATAGCAAGATCATGGCAGCCGAGTTCGTGGCGGCGCATCCCGAAGCGCTGGAGCGGGTCGCGGCAACGGCACGCTACCGTCCGCAGAGCGGCCCTGCCTATGTACGCCAGCTTCGAGCAGCACTCGCGCACAACGTAGTAGACTCGCTGCACCGCATTGCCGCCCCGACACTCATCATCCACGGCGACATGGACCCGCTGGTACCCCCCGCAAACGGGGTCTACCTCGCGACACATATTCCCGGCGCGAAACACCTCGTCTACCAGGGCGTCGGTCATATTCCCATCGTCGAGCGCACCGAGGACTTCAACCGCGACGTCCTGACGTTTCTCGCGGCGGATCTCCCGCTTTTGGCCGAGACGGAGTAGATGGAAGCGCGCCTATCGCTTATCCAGATGTTTCGCGCCAATGCCTTGTCAGGGATGGCGTGCGCAGCCTCACGAGAGGCTATCCCGCGCGGCTGCGCGATCCCTCCAGCGGCACGGGCTGCCCCGGACGGGCGAACTCCAGCGTACCGTCGTTCACCACGCCGAAGCGCAGGCTCAGCAGGTCGAGGGCGTAATTCTGGTAGAGCTTCCACGGCTTCTTCGACCCCTGATGTGGGAGCGCGGAGAGCGCGCGCTGGACATAGCCAGAGGTGAAGTTGATCAGCGGCTCTTCGGTGATGGAGGGGTCGTGCTTGCGCGGTGTGCAAGAGCTGTACCCGTGCCGCTGCATGTAGTTCAGCAGGCGGCAGACATACGCGCATGTCAGCTCGCACTTGAGCGTCCATGAGGCGTTGGTATAGCCAATTGCGGTCGCGAGGTTGGGGATATCGCTGTACATCATCCCTTTATAGGCCATCGTCTTCGACAGGTCCACCGGGACATCATCCACCATGAGCCGCACCCCGCTCATCAGTTTCATGACGAGGCCCGTGGCGGTCACGATGATGTCGGCGTCAAGCTCCTCGCCGGAGTGTAGCCGGATGCCCGTCTCCGTGAATGTCTCGATCTGGTCGGTGACGACTGATGCCCGGCCCGATTTCATCGCGACGAATAGATCCGCATCCGGCACCAGGCATAGCCGTTGATCCCAGGGATTGTATCGTGGCGAGAAATGCGTCTCCACGTCGTAGTCGGGACCAAGCTGCTGCTGGGCCATGCGCAGGATCATGCGCTTCGTGGTGTCTGGACGTCGCCGCGCGTAGGTGTAGAAGTACAGCCCAAATAGCACCGACTTCCAGCGCGCGGCTCGGTGCGCGAGCGTGCCTGGCAGACGACGGCGCAGCCAGTTCGCGATCTTATCCTCGGAGGGGCGGGCAACGATATAGGTCGGGGAGCGCTGTAGCATCGTCACATGCGCCGCCTGCCGGGCCAATGCCGGAACGAGTGTCACGGCCGTCGCGCCGCTCCCAATGACCACAACCCGCTTCCCAGCATAGTCGAGGTCATCTGGCCAGTGCTGTGGATGCACGATGCGCCCGGCGAACCGCTCGATGCCGGGAAACTGCGGTGTGTAGCCGTTTTCGTAGTCGTAGTAGCCGGTACACATGAACAGGAAGCCGCAGGTGAACCGGACGGTCTGCTTGCCCTGATCCTGGTCTTGTCTCGCGCCCGCATCCTCCCGCGCTGCTTGTGGCGTCACCTCCGCCTCGACTGTCCACATTCCGTCCGCGGAGGACCATGCCACACATCGCACATGGTGCCCATAACGAATCCTGCGGTCGATGCCAAATGTCTCCGCCGTCTCACGAATGTAGGCGCGGATGGCAGGCCCATCGGCGATGGCTTTGGGCGCCTGCCAGGGATGGAAGGAGTAGCCCAGGGTATGCATGTCGGAGTCCGAGCGAACGCCCGGATAGCGGAAGAGATCCCAGGTGCCGCCGAGCGCGCTCCGGGCTTCGAGGATGGCATAGGTCTTCGCCGGGCAGCGCGTCTGGAGGTAATAGCCCGCGGCAATGCCGGAGAGCCCCGCGCCAACGATCAGGACGTCAACGTGTTCGGTGGTCATCCTACCCCTCCCTCTCGTGTCATACAGGCTCATGCACAGGAGCCACGGGCACAGCGTCCAGCCACACTCCTCCGCCAGTCAACACGCGCAATGCCTGTACGTTTTCACGGTATCGCGAGCGCGGAGCGACGTCAAGGGGGAAGTAGGCGGCGCTGAATCTGCACCTATCGCTTGCCACACGTCTGCCACACGTCTACTACATGGCTGCTCCAGATATGGTATATATGGTGCTGGTTACGGTTCACCAAGACGCACTGCGCATGAGAAGGATCTCTTAGCGGACGATGGTCCAGGGCGGAGTGGTGATCTTATGAGCGACGTGAATGAGCAGTCAACATCCCGAACCCGGAACGTTCCCCAGCAGGTCAGGACACAGCGCTTGGAGGCGTTCAGCGACGGCGTGTTTGCGATCGCGATCACTCTGCTCGTGCTGGAACTCTCGGTGCCCGAAAGCTCGCATGAGAACCCGCTCGGCGCATTCATCGGCCAGTGGCCGTCCTACCTCGCCTATCTGGTCAGCTTCTCCACCATTGGCGCCCTGTGGCTCGGTCATACGCTCATGACGGAATACCTCGAGCAGGCCGATGCCGCTCTGATGCGGCTGAACTTGCTCCTCCTGCTAGTTGTGGCTTTCCTGCCGTTCCCCACTCGCCTGCTCGTGGAGTACAGCCACTCATTTGAGGCGGAACGTGTCGCGACAACCATCTACGGCCTTACATTGTTAATGGCCACGAGCCTGCTGTCTTTGGTCTGGCGGTACGCGCTGAACGAGCATCTGGTGCGGCCCGACGCGGCTGACCGAGAGTTGACAGCTTTGACGGTGCGCCTGACCCCCGGTCTGGCTGGCTACGTGATCTTGATCGCCCTGGGATTATTCCAGCCAAAGCTCGCGGTGGTT
>DASUWS010000234.1:0-4998 GCA_036378295.1 Ktedonobacterales bacterium | reverse complement strand
GGAGATGTGCTGGTCGTGAACCGCACGCTGCGCCCGCACTACGGCGCCCTCACCGTCGTCACCCTGGATGCGCCGGATTCGCCGGATGTCGTCGATGGCGCGCTGCTGGTGCGGCACTATTGTCCCGATAGCGCGGCTATTCACCTGCTGCCCGCGCATCCCGACATCGCGCCGATCAGCGTACGTGATCGGGCACGCTGCCATGTCTGGGGCGTCGTGACGGGGGTCGTGCGCCGTGGGCGGAAGCGCCAGCCGTAGCCGCCGCGCATGCCGGGATCATCCTCATCATGAGGAAAACAGCAGAGGGCGGCCATGGCCGCCCTCATTCGTGCCCCGAGAAGGTATGATGTGGTCTCTCCAAGAGATCGTCAGGCGGGCGCGTGCCCGGATGTTTCTGTCTGCGAGGTCGCTGGCGCGGGCAGATCGCAGACCGTCTCTTCGCCGTCGCGTCCTCGTGAGATCAGTGCTGAGAAGAGGACCATTAACCCAAACACCAGTCCCCAGAATGCGAATACACCCAGAACCCCGAGGACATCGCCAAATGACATGGCATTCCCCCTTCTTATGGCGCTTTCGCTACGTGCCGCGGAGCAACTTCCTGGCATGTGCCTGTATTGTATCCCACTCACTACACATAACACCGCACGTTACACACTTGTCACCGCATAACACCGCAACAACGCGTAATCACCTTGAGCGAATGCCTGCATAACCGATGCCAACCTCGTCCGGCGGCGCGTATACTCTGCAGGAGAATATGTCCACATAGCAAGTGGGTGCCGCTCCGTGATGCAGCTCGATGAACCGCCCTCCCTCTCGCCCGCCACGCCCGTCTCTTTCCGGCGTGATGCTTCGGTGCCTGATCGAGTGTTCCTCGCGCTGTTCGTGGTGCTCGCGCTCTGCCATCTGGCGGCGGCATGGCTCGCGCTCGGCTGGGTCACGGCGGTTGTCACAGATCTCGTCTTCCTGGGCTATCTGGCGGCTGCGGCAGGGCACCATCGCGGGCGTCCACTGATAGCGCGGCTTCTCTTACTCGGTCTGGTCGCCGGAATGCTGGAGCTGGCCACTGACGCCGCCGGAGCCCAGTTCGCCCACTCGCTGGTCTATCCCGCTGGCGAGCCGATGCTCTGGCAGTCGCCTGTCTACATGCCGATTTCGTGGATGGTCGTGCTGACGTTGCTCGGCTATCTCGGCTGGCGACTGGCCGGGCGGCTGCCGCTCTGGCAGGCAATGGCGCTCAGTGCGCTGGCGGGCATGCTCACGGTGCCTTTTTATGAAGAATGCGCGTGGTATGCTGGCTGGTGGAGCTATACAACCCTGCCGCGAATTGGCCATACGCCGATCTACGTGTTTCTCTTCGAAGGCGCCGTCGCGATGATCTTACCGCTTCTGACGCGCCGGATCGAGCGGCTGTCGCTGGCACGTGTCGCCACGCTGGGGCTGGTCCTGGGCGGATGGATGCCGTTGGTGGCGTTCGTCTCGTGGCGGCTGCTCGGCCAGGGGTAGCCCGTCCAGCCGATCCAGACCCCCTCTACTCTACAGTCCTGAGCTGCGAAGAATGGGCTGTGGTTGCATGGCTATCCGGCACATGGGTACAATACACGCCATGAGCACAGTTTCCACAATTCTCCACGTCTATGATCACGATGCCGACGCGGTCGAGCAGGCACTGACCGCCATCTTCACCGCTGAAGAGCGCCAGACGGTGTTGCGCCTCGAGGGCACGTTCAGCGCGGTGCTGGCGCGTGTCACCAACCCCGATCTGGATGCCGCCTTCCGCTACCTCATCTGCCGCCCGCACGACACATCGCGCTGGACGCCTGTGCTGGAGCTGGGGAACCGCACCGAAGGGCTGGACGTCGAATTGTCACGGATGCTGGATGGCGCGCCGGTCTTCACCATCTTCGAGTATGGCGAGACGGTCTCCGGCTTTACCCTGGCGCGTGGAGGCGTCCAGGTTGACCGCTACATCAGCGATCCCGCCTGGCTGCTCGAAGATGAAGAGCGAGAGGAAAGCGCGCCCCCACCCGACCTGGATACGTTACGGGGACATCCAGAGCGGTTCGCTGACCTGCTACCGCCCGGTACCGCTCCTGAAGATTTCGCCCGCGTCGTGTTGATGCCGGGCGCGTGGGAGGAGTATGCCGCGAGCACTGGCGAGGTTGGGCCGCTGGATACCGGCGAGGATGATATGGTGGACGAGCGCGACCGCATGCGCTGCATCGCGCTGGCACTCGAGATCTGGGGCCCCACCGACTATCCCCTGACCGAAGATCTGGACGATCTCTCGAATGCGACGGTCGGGCCTGGCATCGTCCTTGCATTCAACTGAGCGCCAGGTTCCGCGCCATCAGCGTCCAGTACCATGTTTTCGCGCGCTCGCGGCACCCGTGTGCGGGCGAGCAGGATCCGTGTACTGGCATCCAATGGTCCTGGTACGGTACGATTCCATCGGAAACATTGCGTAGGATTGAGTACATTGAGTACAGAGTTTTGCGGAATTCGCTGGGTTACTGGAGCATGGAAAAACCGTTCCACCAGTGGGATGTGGGCACGATGCACGGTGACTGGCTGGCTGGCTGTTCATAGATATCTCGTCATCTGATGGTACAACCAATACGGGCGAGAGCAATACGCGATGGTTTCTAATGGTTTCTAATGGGTGCGGCCGTTTGGCTCATGAAGAGACCAGAGTCGGACGCACGGTGGTCTAGAGGAAGATGCTGGAGGGAAGATGGCAAAGCGAATGCCGCAAAAGAGTGCTGCAGACTATTACGATACTCAGCCTGTCACGGCGGCAACGCCCAAGCCCAATCAGCAGTTGGCAGAGCAGGATGCTGTGGGCCTGGCGAATACACAGCAGCGCAAAATACCCAGTTACCACCCGACCGGCATCGCACTGGTTGATCGCTCGCTCGACATCGCGGATCGCTTGACGAGTGGGCGAGCAGAGTGGATACAGCGGCTCTTCAGCTATCTCTTCGTCGGCGGCATCGCGGCTATCATCAATCTGATCACCCTGAAGTTTACGCTTGACTGGCTGGCAACGACCTCTGTGCCCTATGGGTTTCAGTACAATATCGCCTTCCTGATCGCGACTGAAATCTCGATTATGGCGAACTTCATTCCCAATGACCGGATTACCTTCAGCCGCCTGCCGGGGCACAGCCGTTCCTGGCTTCATCGATGCGCGCGCTTCCACGTCACCTGCATAGGCGGCGTCATCGTAACCTACGCGATCTTCAGCCTGTTGCACGTGGTCTTCAAGATCCATCCGTTGCCGTCTCAGGCCGTGGCGCTCATCATTGCGACCGCGTTCAACTTCACCTTCCATCATGTCTTTACGTACCGTCACAAGCCAGCCACAGTGCTTTAGACAACCAGAACATGAAGCGTATCTGCTCTCTCTTCGCCCCCTTACCACAATGGCGAGGGGGCGCTCGCCCATACCGCCTATGCGGACGGACACCGCGATACCAGCTTTGTGAGCTATTGCATTCCAAAGCAGGCGTAAATAGGATATGATAGACATAACGGCATTGAGCGTCGGGCGGATTTGCACCTTGCGGAAGGACACTCACAATACTCATCAGGCCACCTGTTCGCGAAGAGTGGCGCGCGCAACGCAATCCGCCCGTGATGCGATAGATAGGCTAGCCGATTGGACAGTGGGGAAGCGACCATTGACAGCTTTTTGACAACGCTGTACGCTACTGCCAGAGTTTTCGCTCGACTGCACGCGCAGTGCCCATGTATGGTTCATCGGCGGCTCTACAGTCGTGAGGTGCCAGGCGACGCCAGGGATGGCAAAACGCAATCTGGCGAGGTGATGATCCAACTGCCCATGCATCCCAAACCAGGCAGAGCCAGTTCCCCGGAAAAGGAGGTGTCCTGCGACGGTCTCACTGGGCGGCATGGTTATGGTAACGGTTATGGTTATTGCCGGGCCCTGGAGATTGTTGGTGAACAAGACGCCGCGTCTCGCGCGATTTCCTGCCATGGGCTTGTCTCCCAGGTTTCTGTCCGCGCGAGAGAAGCTGCCAGCTACCGGAGCGTACACGTTGACGACCAAGTTTTGTCAAGATGTACGAAAACGCGGTACCAGAGGGCGGTGTCTACGTTGTTACAAGTGCAACACATTCTGTTGCTAGAGCATCTGTAGCTCCTCCAGCGGGAACGAGTCCGCTGGCGAGCAGTGCCAGTAGCAGTCGGCGACGGACTTGTATTGTGTCTTCTGGACGACAGCAAACGACGAAGCACGCATACCCTGGAGGGCCAGTGATGGCCAGGGTGGAGCCTCCTCCCAAAATGGTTTGTGTGAGCGGTCGTTGCAGCGCGACCACAGGGCTACTCTTTCAGGATCAGGGGTAGCGCAGCAGGGAATGCCAGCCAGGTGAATCCGGCGCTGGAACGTCACGGCCTTGAGAGGGGTACGAAGCATGCTTGTGTTACGCAGAAAAGCTGGGGAGGCCATTGTTCTCAATGGCACGATTACTATCCATGTCCTCGCGGTAGAGGGCGAACGGGTCAAGCTGGGAATCAACGCGCCTGCGGATGTTGTCATCGTGCGCTCCGAGCTGCTGGAGGGAGGATCTAGCGGGGCCAATAGTTCCATGCCCGGCGCCCCCGTCCCTCCGCGCGAGTCGCGCCCATACGCGTATCGCGATCAGAACGGGCAGCATCCCTACCGCGACCCGGAGGAAGCGCACTCGTCCGCGGAACTGCCCGCTCCAGGGCGCGTAGCTCCGGGCGGAGCGTATGGCGGCACGGCCAGATATGCGCCGCGTCGCCGAATGTATGAAAGCAAGCCAGCGCCGTCCACACCGCTTCCCCATCCGAACCCGCGCTACCGCTGACGCGCCACGGTTCGCCTGGTCCATATGGGAGGGCAACTGCCTGCCGGGGATTGTTTTCCTGGCAGGCAGTTTGCGATGTCGGGCTGGATTCCAGAAGACTGGATGGAGTATTCGATAAGCGCTAGTCGCGCCGCTGGCAGAT
>DASUWS010000233.1:0-11704 GCA_036378295.1 Ktedonobacterales bacterium | reverse complement strand
GGCCATCACTGAGGATCAAGCGGCCATCGAAGCGTGTGTCCGGGCGGTGTACAGCATCTACATCGAGCGTATCGGCAAGCAACCCGCGCCGATGCTGGCGGACTATCAGGCGCTCATTGCGCGGGGCGTTGTCTATGTGCTTTTGGATGAGGCGAACCTGTGTGGCGTGCTGGTGATGATGCGGCAGGGCGAAGGCATGTTTGTCGAGAATATCGCCGTGGACCCGCGATTCCAGGGACACGGACTGGGGCATGCGCTCATGGCGTTCGTCGAAGAGCGGGCGCGCATGGAGCATCTGAGCGCGATTCGCCTGTATACTCATGAGCTGATGGCCGAGAATCTCGTGTTTTACCGCAAGCTTGGATTCGAGGAAGAAGCCCGCTACAAGCAAGATGGCTATCGCCGTGTTTTTCTGCGGAAGCGCCTGGCGTGAGGGCGAATGTGACCCATTACCATGCGTGCGGAAGACGGGTCAGTTACACTGGAGCATGAGTGGCATTGGTCCCGCCCACGACCGGGACCATTCCTTTTCACTCACTGGCATTGCGACTGTGAGACAGACGTTGCTATAATGGGGCGCGGCTTGCCATCATACAAGCGACCGGCAAGCAGCACACCGGTGGTGTTTCTGAGGGGAAGGCGGCGCGGGTTCACTCATGCTTGGACGAGTTCTCAAGAATCGCTACAAGCTTATCGATGAGCGTGGCCGGGGCAGCATGGCTACGGTCTATATCGGGAGGGATCTCGAAACCAACCGCCTCTACGCGGTGAAGGTGCTCAGCCGTGAGGCTGCGGCGGATTCTGAGCTAGCCGAACGCTTTCAGCGCGAGTTCGAGCTACTCAAGCGACTTTCAGGGCCCCATATCGTCAGCCCGGTGGATTCTGGTGAAGACCGGGGCAGCCTCTTTATCGTCATGGACTATGTCGACGGCCACAACCTCAAGCACGCCATTCTGACCGGCGGCCCCTTCCCTGTGCGTCGCGCCATTGATGTGATCGAGCAGTCGGCCGCGGGACTGGTGGCCGCCGCTGAGCAAGGTATCGTCCACCGCGACATCAAGCCGCAGAATCTCTTGCTGAGTGTCAACGGTGTCGTGAAGCTGACCGATTTCGGCCTGGCACGCAGCAACGAGTCGCGCGACATCACTGTGACGGGATTCTTCGTCGGCACGCCGTTCTACGTCGCCCCGGAACAGGTGGAGAATAGCCGCCGGGCCGATACCCGCGCTGACCTGTATTCGCTCGCCTGCGTCTTTTTCGAGATGCTGACCGGGCGGGTCCCCTTCGATGGTGAGCATGCGTGGGATGTCGTCATGCAACATCTCAACAATCCGCCACCTTCGGCATGCGCTTTGCGACCAGAGCTGCCAGCAGAGTACGATGGGTTTTTCATGCGAGGGCTGTCTAAGAAGCCGACGGAGCGCTTCCAGTCACCGCGCGCGTTCCTGGACGCGATCGAGGCGCTGCCGCTGCCGGAGCGTGGGACAACCGCCCCATCCACCGAGCCTGCGATTGGGATGCTGGTTGCCGGAAACGGCCAGACATTCATGCTGACCGCGCCGGAAATGGTGATTGGGCGAAGCGACCCACAGCGCGGCACCCGGCCTGACATCGATCTGCTCTCGCTGGATCCGCAGCAGACGGTCTCCCGCCAGCATGCGCGCATGAACTTCCGTCAGGGGAAGTTTTATCTGGAGGATCTCAAAGCATTCAACCGAACGCGCCTGAATAACGAGCCGCTGGTCCCGTACCAGGAAGTTGAGGTGCATTCTGGTGATATGATGCGGCTTGGCAATGTCGAACTCCGCTTCGAGGTGCGCAACCGCTAATCTGGTGAAAGCGACTGGGCGAAGGGAATGGGATTTATGGATCTTACATCTGGATACACACTCTTACCAGTGACCGCCGCCATTGGCGGGCCGGTCCTTGTCGCTCTGGGCGGACTGGTCGTTATTATCGCGATTCTGCTGGTCTTCGTGATGGTGCTGCGAAGCAATGGCGACGCCCGCAAAACATCCAGCGGCATCGGCTATGATACGCACTCGGGGCCATACGGCCAGTCGCGCGCGCCAGTAAGCCAGCCGAATCGCTCGCGCCAGGCTCCCTGGGCCGACGATTATCCCGGCCCCCGTAGCGCCCCAAGCCGGCCCGGTACCTCGCCAGCATCGGGCAGCGATTGGCCATCCTTTGGCGGCCCCAGCGCTCCAGCCGGAGCCAACGCCGGTCGCGGCTCATCCGACTGGCCATCACAAGGAGCGGGCGCGTGGGGCGGACAATCCTCCGGCACGCCGCAGTGGGGCGGCCAGCCGGATCCAGGAAATCAGCCGCCATGGGGCGCGCAACCTGCCGGCCAGCGGGGTGGCGCAGGCGCGTGGAACGAACCAGCCCCCCGCAACGACTGGGGCCAGCAGCCGGAGCCGCAACAGAACTGGGGCGCGCCCGCGGGTGCCGGAGCACCGCGCGGATGGGATCAGCCACCAGCGCAAGGGAACCCGAATTGGAACAACGCGCCCGCCGGCCCAATGGCTTCCGGTCCCCAGGACTGGGGCGCGCCTGCGGCAGCCCCCGCACCGGGATATGGCAACCGCCCAGACTATGGCTCCGCTAACTATGGCGCCGGGAACTATGCCGAGGAGCAGCGCACCTATGTGGTGCGCCCGCCGAGCGCCCAGGGTGAGCCGAAGCTCGTCGTGAGCGAGGGCAAGGAGCCAGGACGCAACTACGACATTCGCAAAGAGCGCATCACTATAGGGCGCAGCCGCGACAGCGATGTCTTCCTGGAGGATCTGGCTGTCTCGCGCACGCATACAACCATCACGCGCCAGCCGGATGGGCGCTATCTGCTACGTGACGAGAACAGCGCCAATGGCACCCTCGTCAATGGCCAGCGCGTTGCCGATCAGGTGCTGGAGGATGGCGACAAGATTCAGGTTGGCCAGACATTGCTGGTCTTCGTCTACCGCTAGCGCGGCTGGGCGTTCTCCGCAAGAAGGGCTATAGGGTGGCAGAGCAGGTTGATGACCAGGGCGCTGATGACCTGATAGGCTCGACACTTGGACACTGCGTGATCGAGGAGTTGATTGGCCAGGGTGGTATGGCCAGGGTCTATCGTGCCTACCAGTCGAACCTTGATCGTTATGTTGCCGTGAAAATCCTGCCACCCTACTACGCCGCGGACCAGAACTTTGTCGAACGGTTCAAGATCGAGTCACGGGCGATGGCCCGGCTGACGCACCCGAATATCCTCGTGGTGCATGATGCTGGCCGCGAACATGGGCATCTCTACATTCTGATGGAATACGTCAGCGGCGGCAATCTGAAGGATTACATGGAAAGCCGCCCGTTTTCCTTCGCGGATATCCCACGCATCATCCACGACCTCGCCGCCGCGCTCTCCTACGCGCATGGTCAAGGCATCGTCCATCGCGACGTCAAGCCGGTGAACGTGCTCATGGACGCGCAGCGACGGGTGGACCCGAGCGGGCGCGAGATCGTCAACCGCCGGGTAGTCCTGAGCGATTTTGGCATTGCCAAGATGCTCGAAAGCTCGAACATCATCACCCATACCGGCGCGGGCGTGGGCACGCCGGAGTATATGTCGCCGGAGCAGTGTCGGGGCACGATGGTAGACGCCCGCAGCGATATCTACGCGCTCGGCGTCATGCTCTACGAAATGCTGACGGGCCACACCCCCTTCGAGGCCGATAACTACACGGCGCTGGCGCACTCGCATATCTACGAGCCGGTGCCGCTGCCTTCCCGGCTCAACCCGCGCATCTCGCCAGCGGTGCAGGCGGTCGTGATGAAAGCGCTCGAAAAAGACCCGTCGGAGCGGTTCCAGCAGGCGACTGACATGGCACTCGCACTGGAACAGGCGATGGCGGCTCAGATGCCGCTCCCTGGCCCGGCGCCCCGTATTACCGCTGGCCGCGCGCCCGTCCCCACGGCGACCTGCCAACGCTGCGGCGCGACAAACGCCCCCCAGCAGCGCTTCTGCACAGCCTGCGGCAATCCCCTCGGCAGCGGATCGGTCGCTGTGCCGCGCAAGCCCGCCCCGTCCGCCCCAATGCCAGCCCAGAGAAGTCCGGATGCCACGGTCATGTGCCCTCATTGCCAGCAGCGCAACCGCGCTGTCGACCGCTACTGCACCTTCTGCGGGCGCTCCCTGCTGGCGGGCGTCCCCGGACGCAATTGTCCCAAGTGTGGGATGCGTAACCCCGCAGGCGTCCGCTTCTGCACCGACTGTGGCGCTCCGCTGGCGTGAGGCTGGCGGCGAAGTCTCATCTCACCCCTGGCTCCTCGCCGTGTAGGAGATGAGGAAGCTGAAGCGCCACGGCACGCACCTCTCTATCTGGAAACGCGGGGCTGCTGGTCCGTTCTCTTCCGCTCTCCGCCCTGCCAGAATACACGGTATTCACTGTTCATTAAACCGTTGCTCCGTTCGTAGCCACTCTGTCTGCTACTGGCATGTTCAGTCCAGGAGCGCTATAGTGTGGGTGATTATGCGAACTGTCTGAGAGTGAATGCGATAAAAGACCACCAGTATGCGACAGAACACAACTACACCACGGACCAAGAGCGCGCCATCCGCCGCCGCGCAGTCTGCTCACCGCCTGACCAAGCGCCAGTATGTGCGCTTCGCCTTCTACACGATTGACCCCCAGTGGCGACGGCTACCCGCGGAGCGCCAGCGGCAGCACAAAGAGGAGCTTGTCGAGACCATCGCGTCGTTCCAGCGGCGGATACTGCTGAGGCCATACAGCCTGATGGGCACACGTGCCGACGCCGAGCTGCTGCTCTGGCAAATCGCCGAATCGCTCGAACCGTTCCAGGAGTTGGCGACGGCCATCCTCTCGACGAGTATGGGCGGCTACCTGCGGCTTAGCCCGTCCTATCTCTCACAGACCAAACGCTCGATCTATGAGATTCGTGATAACCCCGGCGAGGATGCCGAGCGGCTGGTCATCTCGCCCAGCGACGCCAAATATCTCTTCGTCTACCCATTCATTAAGACACGTCCCTGGTATCAACTCTCCTTTGAGGAGCGCCAGGTGATGATGGACGAGCATATCCGCATTGGCCGCAAATATCCGGCAGTCAAGCTGAATACTACGTACTCCTTCGGACTGGACGACCAGGAGTTCGTCGTCGCCTTCGAGACCGACGAGCCGTCCGACTTCCTCGATCTCGTCCAGGAGCTGCGCGAGGCGCAGACCAGCATGTATACCCTGCGTGATACCCCCCTCTATAGCTGTATCCGCATGACGCTGGAGGAGTCGCTCGACGCGCTCGGTGGGCCGAAGATCGCCAAGCCACGCGAGCCCGAAAAGTATGTCGAGGCGTGGACTGATGTCGCCCCGGTCGAGGAGATCGCCGAGGGAACGTCGCGGGTTGTCTATCTGAACGGCCAGCAGGTCGCACTCTTCCGCGTGGGGGGGCGCTTCTACGCGATTGGCAACCGCTGCTCACACGCGCGCGGGCCGCTCAGCGAGGGAGAGCTATCGGTCTGCGATGACGCGTGCGTCGTCACCTGCCCCTGGCATTTCGCCCAGTTCGATCTGGAAACGGGTAAGGTCATAGACGGCGTGGCAAGCGCGCCTGTGCCCACGTATCGGGTTGAGGTGCGCGACGGCGTCGTCTATGTAGGCACGAAGCCACCCGCCTCGGTCACCACGGCAGGTAACTCATGACAGAGACCACACCCAACAGCACGCCCTACGATAGCATCCTGGTCGTCTCATTTGGCGGCCCCGAAGGCATGGACGACGTGATGCCGTTCCTGGAGAACGTCCTGCGCGGGAGGAATGTGCCCCGCGAGCGCATGCTGGAGGTGTCGCATCATTACGAGCTGTTCGGTGGAGTCAGCCCCATCAACCAGCAGAATCGCGAGTTGATCGCGGGGCTGCGCCAGTCGCTCGACGCGCACGAGATCACCCTGCCAATCTACTGGGGCAACCGTAACTGGCATCCGCTGCTGCCTGATACACTACAGGAGATGGCGAAGGACGGCAGACGCCACGCCCTGGCATACATCACGTCGGCGTACAGCTCGTATTCAGGGTGCCGCCAGTACCTCGAAGATATCGCGCGTGCCCAGGCGGAGGTCGGCCCTGATGCGCCAGAAGTCAGCGCCCTGCGCAAGTTCTACAATCATCCCGACTTCATTCGCGCCAACGTTGACCGGGTGCGGGCGGCGCTTGAGACGATTCCAGAGCCGAGGCGCTCATCGGCTGTTGTGGTCTTTACGGCGCACAGCATCCCACTGAGCATGGCGCAGAACAGTCGCTATGTCGGCCAGTTGCGCGAGACCGCGCGGCTTATTGCTGAGACGCTGAACCTTCCGCGCTGGGAGATGGCATACCAGAGCCGGAGCGGCCCGCCATCACAACCCTGGCTGGAGCCGGATATTGGCGATACCCTGCGCGTATTGAGCGATGGAGGCGTTGATGCCGTGGTCGTTGCGCCGATTGGCTTCCTGTCCGATCATGTCGAGGTGCTCTATGATCTAGATGTGGAAGCGCGACAGATGGCGGACGAGCTTGGGCTGACCATGGCCCGCGCGCAGACCGTGGGAACGCATCCGGCATTCGTGGATATGATTCGCCAGCTCATCGTCGAGCGTCTCCAGCCCGGCAGCGAGCGACGATTTCTTGGCTCCCAAGGAGCGCCGTCCGACACCTGCGACGCGGAGTGTTGTGGCATGGTGCGGAGCCAGGAGTCTGTGAAAGGCTGATACCGTTTGCTATGCGGCGGAATGAGATGGACGAACGGCGTATGATACCCGTTCTGGTTGGACTCGACCATCGCACGGCTCCCCTGGAGCTTCGCGAGCAACTGCACGCGGATGACGAGCATCTGCTGCCATTGCTGGCGACGCTCCGCCAGGGACCAGTACGCGAATTGGTCGTGCTTTCGACCTGTAACCGATACGAGGTCTACGCCACCTGCGAGAATCCCACGCAGGCGCAGGAGGCGATTGTCGATTGCCTGCTCAGCGCTCCGGGCGTGCCCATGCGTCCGCTGCTCGATTCGCTCTACCGGCAGGATCGGTTGCGGGCGGTGCGCCACCTCTTCAGCGTCGCAGCGGGGCTGGAATCGCTTGTGCTGGGCGAGACGCAAATCATGCGCCAGATCGCCGAAGCGCTCGACCAGGCGCAACAGGCGGGAACGAGCGGATCGCTGCTCAGCCGCCTCTTTACCGCTGCGCTGCATACCGGCAAGCGCGCCCGCACCGAGACTGCCATCAGCCAGCATACCCTCTCAGTCAGCCATGCCGCCGTTCAGTTGGTCCAGCGAGAGGTGGCGCACATCGAACGCCCGCGCATTGTCGTGATCGGCGCTGGCGAGATGGCAACCCTGGCGGCGAGCGCGCTAGCCCAACACGCGGACGAGACGCTTCGCTCGATCAGCATACTCAGCCGTACCGATGCCCACGCCCAGGCCGTCGCCGATCATCTGGGCATCCGGGCGCGTCCGTGGGCCGAGCTGCATCAGGCGGTCGCCGGAGCCGAGGCGGTCATCACAGCCACCAGCGCGCGCCAGCCGATTCTGCATGTAGATGAGATTGCCAGAGACAGGCGCGACGATCTCGCGCGGTCGCTGGTGCTTGTAGATATCGGCGTCCCGCGCAACATCGCGCCCGCCGCTGACCCCACTGGCTCCTCCGCGGAGGTGCGCCTGTATGACATCGATGACTTGCAGGCGGTGGTCGAGCAACACCGGATGCTGCGCGAGGCGGAGGTGAAGCAGGTCGAAGGCATCGTCGAAGAGGAGGCGCTGAAATACGCCAACTGGCTCAAGAGCCGGCGTATTGTCCCGGTACTGACACAACTGCGGACGCACGCCGATGAGATCGCCGCCGCCGAGGTCGAGCGCGCGCTGCATCGCCTGCCCGACCTGGACGCGCACGAACGCGACATCGTGGCGCAGATGGCGCAGCGCATCGTCAATAAGCTGATGCACACGCC
Source organism: Ktedonobacterales bacterium (assembly GCA_036378295.1). Classification (GTDB taxonomy): domain Bacteria; phylum Chloroflexota; class Ktedonobacteria; order Ktedonobacterales; family JADMIN01; genus DAHUXT01. The sequence goes on along the minus strand of DASUWS010000233.1, from coordinate 3,737 downwards.
TACGGTCAACCTGAAATGGCGCGCGGCCCACGGCGACCACTTCGACTACGATCACGCCATCCGCAAGCTGTTCGCGCTCGACGCTCCAGAGCATGATACTGGATCGGACCCCGACGATGACTAGCCCAGTAAAGGTGGTGCGCATCGGCACGCGCGGCTCCGCGCTGGCGCTCTGGCAGGCGCATCACACGCGTGATCTGTTGCTGCGCGCCTGGCCCACGCTCGACGTTCGCATCGAGGTGATGAAGACACAGGGCGATGCCACGCTCGATACGCCGCTCCCTCTGATCGGCGGCAAAGGCGTCTTTACCGCTGAGCTGGAAACGGCGCTCCGCTCTGGGGCACTTGATCTTGCCGTCCATAGCCTGAAAGACCTGCCAACCGATGAGAGTGAGGGACTGATCGTCGGCGCAATTCCAGAGCGAGCCAACCCGCACGATGCGCTGATCAGCCGGGGCAACTATACGCTCGACTCCCTGCCCGATCACGCCACAGTCGGCACGAGCAGCCTGCGACGGTCGGCGCAACTGCTTGTGAGGCGGCCCGATCTGCGCTTGCTCGACATTCGCGGCAACGTAGACACGCGCATTCGCAAGGCGATGGCCGAAGATGGGCCGTATGATGCCATTGTGCTGGCGCTAGCGGGACTGGAGCGCCTGGGGCGAGCGGACGAAATCAGCCAGGAATTGCCGCTGGATTTTGTGCTTCCTGCTCCAGGACAGGGCGCGCTGGCGGTGCAGTGCCGCGACGAACAGGTATCCCGCGAGTTGCTAGCCCCGCTCAATCATAGGCCCACAGTATTAGCCGTCACGGCGGAGCGCGCCTTTCTGGCGGCGCTCGGCGGCGGCTGCGCGGTGCCTGTCGCGGCATATGGCGAGATCACGCAGCGGCGACTGACCTTGCGCGGGCGTGTCACGGCGCCAGATGGCACGCGCCAGGTGGATGTCTCGCTCGATGGCGCGGCAACCCCTAAGGGTGCCACCACGCTTGGCCAGCGACTCGCCGCGCGGGCGCTGGAACAGCATGCGGACGTCCTGCTGGAGCGGACGCCATGAGCGCGCTGGCAGGCAAGGTCGTCATCGTCACACGGGCGGAGCATCAGGCAGCGGCGCTGGAGGCGCTGTTGGGGGACGAGGGCGCGACGGTCTACCGCTATCCCTGCCTGGCGATTGCCCCACCGGACGACTGCGGGCCGCTGGATGATGCCCTGCGTGCCGCAGCGACGGGCGCCTATGACTGGCTTATGCTGACCAGCGCCAATACCGTGGAGGCGGTGGCGCAACGGCTCGCGGCGATTGGGCTGGCGTCGGATGCTCTGGCTGGGCTACGCATCGCCGCCGTCGGACCGTCCACCGCACGCGCTGTTGCGGACAGCCTGGGGCAACGCGTCGAGATCGTCCCGGAGGCAGCGAGCTATAGCGCGGTCGGGCTGGCGCAGGCTCTTCCCCCGATAACGGGCGCGCGGGTGCTGCTGCCGCAATCAGCGCTGGCCGACGATGGGCTGACCCGGGCGCTGACAGAGCGTGGGGCGCGAGTTACGCCCGTAGTTGCCTACCAGCCTGGGACGAATAGTGGCGGCGTTGATCTGCCCGCGTTGCTCGCCAGGGGCGCCGTGGATGCTATCACGCTGACCAGCGGCTCGACGGCGCATCATCTGGTGCGGCGGCTACAATCCGAGGGTGGTGACGTACGCCTGCTAGAGCATGTCTGTCTCGCGTGCATCGGCCCCAGCACCGCACAGGCCGTCCAGTCTTTAGGATTGCGGGCGGATGTGGTAGCCTCAGAGCATACACTCATAGGACTGACCCACGCGCTTGCCATGTATTTCGCGGAGCGCGGGGAGAAATAACCCGACAGGACAGGAGCGCAGAGAGCGATGATTACTTCCCGAAGGCGAACCAGCCAGACGCAAAGCACAACACAACAGACTGGCTTCCCGTCCGTGCGTCCACGTCGACTGCGCCTGAGCGCGACGATCCGCCAGATGCTGCGCGAGACGGATCTTGCGCCGTCGGACTTCATCTATCCGCTGTTCGTGCGCCATGGGCATGACATCAAGCAGCCAATAACATCTATGCCAGGTCAGTATCAGTGGTCTGTAGACCGGCTGCGCGACGAGGTGCGCGAGATCGCCGCGCTGGGTATCCCGGCGGTTGTGCTCTTTGGCATCCCCGCGAGCAAAGACGCAACGGGCAGCGAAAACTACGACCCCAACGGCATTGTGCCCCAGGCGATTCGCGCCATCAAAGAAGCCTCGCCAGAGACCGTCGTCATTTCCGATATGTGCTTCTGCGAGTACACCGATCACGGCCACTGCGGCATCATCAACACGCCTGGCGCCAGCCATTATACCCATCACCTGCCCGACGGCTACGTCATGAACGACCTCACACTCGAATTGCTGGGGCGCGCTTCGGTGGCGCACGCCGAGGCGGGGGCTGACATCATCGCGCCGTCAGGCATGATGGATGGTATGGTCGGAGCGATCCGCGCCGCCCTGGACGAACAGGGCTTCGACCACGTCGCCATTCTGAGCTACGCCGTGAAATACTCCAGCGGCTTCTACGGTCCATTCCGTGACGCGGCGGAGAGTCCGCCACAATTCGGCGACCGCAGCCAGTATCAGATGGACCCCGGCAACCGGCGTGAGGCGCTGCGCGAGGTGGCGCTCGATGTCGCTGAGGGAGCCGATATGCTGATGGTGAAGCCCGCGATGCCCTATCTGGATGTGCTGAGCGAGGTCCGCCAGACGTTCCCCCTGCCCGTGGCGGCATATCAGGTCAGCGGCGAATATGCCATGCTCCACGCGGCGGCGGCCAATGGCTGGCTCGATCTGCGGCGCTGCGCACTGGAAAGCCTTACCAGCATCAAGCGAGCCGGAGCCGATATGATTCTGACATACTTCGCCAAAGACGCCGTGCGCTGGCTAGACGGGGCCGCCGAGTGATGGCCACGCCCGACCCAGAACCAGCGGCGCACGAGCGGGAGAGTCGCTTTCTGCGCGCTTGCCACCGCGAAGCCACCGATAAGACGCCGATCTGGCTGATGCGCCAGGCGGGACGCTACATGCCGGAGTATCGCAGGGTGCGCGAGCACCATCCATTTCTGACGATGATCAAGACACCGGAGCTGGCGTGCGAGGTGACGCTACAGCCTATCGAGGCGTTCGATCTGGACGCCGCCATCATCTTCGCGGACATCCTGCCGCCGCTCGAAGGGATGGGGCTGCATCTGCGCTTCGCTGAGGGCGAGGGGCCGATCATCGGCAATCCCGTGCGCTCGGTCGAAGACATCGCGCGGCTGCGTGTGTTGCCCGCTGAGGAAACGCTGCCCTTCACGCTGGACGCGATCCGGCTGGCACGCGCCCAACTGGAGACGCGTGGCATCCCGCTGATCGGCTTCAGCGGCGCACCGTTCACGCTGGCCGCGTACGCCATCGAAGGGAGCGGCAGCCGCAATTACGCCGAGGTGAAGGGGCTGCTGATGAGCGAGCCTGGCGCCTGGCACGATCTGATGTCAAAGCTGAGCGAGGTTGTTGGCGAGTATCTGCTGGCGCAGGTCCGGGCGGGGGCGCAGGCGCTGCAACTCTTCGATAGCTGGGCAGGGCAACTTTCGCCCGCCGACTATCGCCAGTACGTGCTGCCCTATTGACAGCGCGCTATCGCGATTGCCCGCCAGGGCAATGTGCCTATCATCCACTTTGCCACCGATACCAGCGGCTACATGGAGGCGATGCG
>DASUWS010000232.1:0-78389 GCA_036378295.1 Ktedonobacterales bacterium | reverse complement strand
TGGTATCGGGTATCGCGCTGCTCCCGGCGATAGTCATCGCTCCGCCGTGGCAGGTCTGGCCGCTCATCATCCTCTCGGCGCTGGCGGAATGCGCGTATGCCCTCTGCCTCACGAGCGCGTATCGCCTGGGCGCGCTCTCGCTCACCTATCCGCTGGCGCGCGGCTCGGCTCCCCTCCTGGTGACGCTGGGTGGCTGGCTTCTGCTCGCGCAGCCACCGACCCTCTGGACGCTTGCCGGGGCGGGCGCGCTGGCGCTGGGGCTGGCGACTGTGGCGACTGGGGGGAAAGGTGTCGGTCAGGGAGTCGCGATTGGCTTCGCACTGCTCACGGGCGTCTGCATCGCCACCTACGCTACGATAGACGCCGGGGCGGTGCGGCAGGTGAATCCCATCGGGTATCTCGGCGCAGTGTCGGGGCTTCAGGGGATCACCCTGGCTGGCCTACTGCGCGTCGACCTGAAGCGGCTGCGACGTGCCGCCTGGCCAGGGATACAGATCGCGGCTGGATCGACGGCGGCGTATCTGCTGGTGCTGCTGGCATTCCAGCGTGCCAATGCCGGACCCGTAGCTACCCTGCGTGAGGTCTCTGTCTTGCTTGGGGTGTTGCTGGCGCGGGAGCAAAAAGGCGCGCGCGTCTGGCTCGGCGCGGCGCTCGTGGTTCTCGGCGCCATCCTGACTGCACTGTAAAGAGACACAAAAGAGACACAAAAAGGCCCCCTCTCCTGCAAGCAAGGAGAGGGGGTGGCCACAGGCCAGGGGTGAGGTCTGTTACATCACGAGCGCATCCGGGTGAACCGGAGCGGGTTCTTTCGTGATGGGTTCGGTCTCCAGCCGAATGACACGCCGGGCCGCGCCTGCCACCTGTGCCCGGCGGCGAGCGAAGCGCGCCTGTTCGCGCAGATCAGCGATTTGCGTGTTCAACCAGACCGGCGCGTTCTCAACGTGCAGCATGGCCTTCAAGGCGCGCATATTTGTCGCCCGCTCCGCGCGCGGCGTCTCAAGCGCCTGCAACATTGCCTCGGCGGTTGCCTGCACGTCCATCGGCGGCACACCCATCACATAGTCGCGCATCTGCTCATAGGCGCCTGCCGTGCGCGAGAGCAGAATGACTCCTGGCCGGCGATTGACGAGCGCGCCTTCCTTCACCACCAGATTCATGCCGTCAATCACGGGATTGACCAGCAAAACATCGAAGCGGCGCATACAGGCCAGCGCGCGCGCCCGGTCGTTGCCAAAGATGGCGACCACTGGCTGCCAGTCTGGCCGCCCATAGCGCTTGTTGATGCGGTCGATGATCGCGCGCACCTGCTTCTCGTAGCGGCGATATTCCGCCATGCCCTGCCGCGAAGGCACCAGCAGCGCCAGGAATGTCACCCGGCCACGCAGCTCTTTGTGGCGACGCAGCAGATAGTCATATGCCTGGAATCCGCGCACGATGTTCTTGGTTGGCTCGACACGATCCACCCGCACGATGAGCTGTGTCTCGTCGCTGAGCCGCAACTCTTCGCGCAGCTCGCGCATCTCATCGAACGCCTCTGGTGCGTTGGCGCTTTCCTGCACCTCACCCGGAGTTACCGCGATAGGATAGGAGCGCACCAGCACGCGACGGCCCTGCCAGAGCAAGACACCGCTGCCATCTTCCAGCCGCTGAATGACCACACCTTGCAGGAAGCGCTCAGAGCCCTCCAGAAAGTTGCGCGCGTCGCGTTCCGTCTGGAAGCCCACGACATCATTCGCCGCCAGACCCTCGAAGATCGCGCGCACCATGTCATCCGGCAAAAGCTCCCAGTAGCGCGATTCCGGCCAGGGGATATGCACGAAATGTTCGAGCAGCGCCTCCGGGCAGGCCTTGCGCACGAGCATCGGGGCAAGGTAGAGGTGGTAGTCCTGGAAAAGCACCGGGGTTGATGTCCCGTTGGCTGCTAATTCTTCGATCACAGCTTCGGCAATGGCCTCGTTGACCAGGCGATAGCCGTTTTCCCAATCCGCACGCGTACGGGCGGTAAACCGCGCGGACCCTGTCGGGCGCAGCAAATAGTGTTGCGCGAACCAGAGGACGCGATTACTGATGCCCTCATAGTAGCGGGAATAGATTGCCGCGGGAACGTCAACCAGGCGCAAAGCGATATTCCCTAGCTCCGGCGCATCAGGAATCGTTGCCTTGCCTCTGGCGCGCGCAACGGCGCGATCCGCATCATTCATGGCCAGCGCAATCCACGTCGCAGGGCGTTGCCCTATCGCAGATACCAGCCCACTCACGACACCTCCGGCGCCACGTTGCGCAATCGGCGTCTCATCCTCGTCGAAATGATGATCAATTGGCCCGCGATTGCTGACCAGAATTACCCGTTGTGTACGCTCTCCATTCCACAACACGCTCGCAGCCTCCCGACCCTTCTGAAGAGTTGCGAGCATACTACCGTCGGTTGTCATGGCTCCCTCCTCACTGGCGCGCCGTAACGTCGATCACTGTCGAGGTACACTCAGCGCGCTCTGCACGTACGCATACAGTATGCCATACTGCGGTGAGACGGAGATGAGGGTAAACTGAGATGCTCCTGAGAGGGCAAACGAGCATATGAATTTGGCCAGAAATGGCTTGGAATCTAGCGCGAGAGGAGACTATTGGGTTGTTTCACAAGGCATTCGGCGGAAATGGCATACAATGAAAGCCGAATATCATTCGGGAACAGATAGGCATATCGCGTACAATGAGAAGCGTGGGAAGCGCGACAAGGATACACGCTGCGATAAATCACGCATGCGAGACATGCGAGGCGTATACGAAGACGTTGGAGGCGCGTGAGGAGCATTGGGGATGAAGGCACATGTATTACTGGTAGATGATGATCGGCACATCACCCAGGTTCTCCGCCGTGCGCTCGTCTACGATGGCTATTCGGTTGATGTGGCGCACGATGGCAGTGACGCGTTGCAGAAGACTATCGAGCATCCGCCTGATGTGGTCATTCTCGATATCATGCTGCCAGGCGGCATGAGCGGGCTGGATGTTTGCGACCGGCTGCGCAAGTCTGGCAATCAAGTGCCAATTCTGATGTTGACGGCAAAGGATGCGATAACCGACCGTGTCGCCGGGCTAGATACAGGCGCCGACGATTATCTGGTCAAGCCGGTTGATCTGGCGGAGTTTCAGGCGCGTGTGCGTGCGCTCCTCCGGCGGCGGAATCCAGAGCAGACGGAGGTGTTGCGCTTCGCCGATCTAGAGCTTGATACCGGCACGCGCGTCGCGCATCGGGGTGCGCGCGCCATCGAGCTCTCAACCACTGAATACGAGCTGCTGGCGCTATTTCTGCGCCGCCCGCGTCAGGTGCTCACCCGCGACATCATCATGGATCGGGTCTGGGGGTACGACTTCGAGGGCGCATCCAACGTACTGGAAGTATATATCGGCTATCTACGGAGCAAGCTGGAGGCCGAAGGTGAGCCGCGTGTGATTCATACAGTGCGCGGGGCAGGCTATGTACTGCGTGAGAAGCCTGAGGGATGATGAGATAGTGGGATTTCTTTCGTCAGCGATTCTTCAGGAGGTATCTCATGGACCCTACTCCCCCTGATAGCCGCCCATTATCCCGCTCTGACCTCCTGACACATCTGCGGCGACGCCTGCTTGCCCACGTCTCCATCCGCCAGCGACTCGCGCTCTGGTACGCGACACTGCTGGCGCTGACGCTGGTGATGTTTAGCGTGATCGTCTATACCGTCGCGCAGAATCAGCTGCAGACGAGTGTCAACGAAGAGATCAAGAATCGCGCCTCATATATCGCTGGCGCCTTGCAGGGTGCGCAGGACGCCGTGGGCCAGCCAGCGGCCACCACCCCAACCCTCACACCTTCTCCCTCGGCCTCGGTGGCGCCTTCCCCGTCACCGGCCCCTTCGTCGACCGCCACGCCGAATCCAACGCAGACCGGCACGGCAGGTGCGTCCCCGAGCGCTACGGTTCCCGAACCATCGCCCATTCCCACCGTGGACCCGAAGTCGTCGGCGAAGATCGAGAATATACTCAAGAGCAGGGCTGGTGTGCTGGGGCGTATCGACCTCCCCTTCGAAGTGCTCAATGTCAAGGGCACTACGAAATTTGTCGCGCCTGTGATCAAGGATGTTGGCTTGCCGCTGAATGTTCCGGTGATCGATCAGGCATTGCAGGGAACCCCGGGCATGTATACCGCGCCCGCCCCAGGCAATACAGGCTCGCTGCTGGCCATCTACGTCCAGCCGATCACGGTCGCGGACGCGAGCGTTCCTCCTGCCGCTGGCTCGCCGAGTGATGCTGGCAATCCTACAGGTACAGCTGGCTCGTCGAGTAACGTTGGCAGCCCCACAGATACGGCGCTGCCCACGGCCACGATCTCTCCGAACACTGCCTCACAGCAGGTTATCGGGGTAGTGCTGGTCGCCAAGCCGCTCGATGACATGAATAGCGCGCTCAACACGCTCAGTCGTCTGCTCATCGTCGGCAGTATTATTGCTGTGCTCTTTGCGCTGATAGGCGGCTGGTTTATCGCCGAAAGCGGTATGCGCCCGGTCTCATCGGTCACGCGCGCAGCCCGCGCAATTGCCGCTAGCGCCCACCGCGCCGGATTGGGTACCCGCGTGAACTATTCGGGTCCGCGCGACGAGATCGGTGAGCTGGTCGTGACCTTCAACGAGATGCTCGAAGCTCTCGAGCGTGTCTCAAGCGCGCAACGCCGATTTGTCGCAGACGCGTCGCATGAGCTGCGCGCCCCGCTGACCACCATCAAGACGACGTTCGATTTCCTGCGCCAGGCGCCCGATCTGCCTGGCGAGGATCGGCAGGAGATGCTCGAAGATGGCTACGGCGAGGCCGAGCGCATGGCCGCGCTGGTGAATGACCTGCTGTTGCTGGCGCGGGTCGATGCCGCCGACGGCGCGAAGTATGGCCTGCGCGAAAACTGGCTTGATGACCAGCTTCGCGGACGACGCGAGCCCGTGGAGCTGGATCAACTGGCGATGGAGGTCTTCCGTCAGGGTCAGGCGCTCGTCGAGGCGCGCCGCAAGAATATCCACTTCTCCGTGCTCAATCTGGAGCCAGTGACCGTGCTGGGCGATCCGGGACAACTCCGGCAGCTCGCAGTGATTTTGATCGATAACGCCATCAAATACACGCCGGCGGGGGGCAAGATACGTATCGCCGTGAGCCGCAATGGCAACCTTGCCGCATTTAGCATCACCGATACGGGCATTGGTATCCCGCCGGAGGCGCGGCCACATATCTTCGAGCGCTTCTATCGCGCCGATCAGGCGCGCGTTCGCGATCAGCAGGGCAGCGGCCTGGGTCTGGCGATTGGCAAATGGATTGCCGAGACGCACCAGGGCGAGATCTCGGTACATAGTCAGCCGGGCCAGGGCAGCACCTTTACGGTGCTCTTGCCCGCGATCCGCTGGTCAGAGGGCTGGCCCGCCACCAGCCCACAACAGGCAGTCGCCCGCGAGCCGCAGCCATCGGGGGCCATCGGCAACGTTGCCCGGCTAGTACGGCCGCGGAAGTTGTCGCGCAGCAAGCCGAACAGCAGGCCAACTACGCCCGATGAGGAACAGGCCGTCACCGAGGCTGCTGACGAGCAACAGCCGCACACGAGCGGTACGAACCACCGTGCAGGCACAGAAAAGCCCGCCCGGTATGGGCGCGTCACCTGGCCGCGCGGCGGACGTAACCGCCACTTCCCGCCGCCTGTATAGGAGGCACAACGCGGAGGAGCATAACAATGCCTTGATCACGCAGTGGCGCGTGGTCTGTCCACCGTCGCATCGCGCGCTCGGCGTGGATACTCGCCAGCCCTTGACACCGCTCCAACCTCGTCGCATGCTTGTCCCTGGAAGTTAAAGAGCCTCTGAAGCGGTGCGAAGGGAGGGTTCCCATGGCGGGAGTTCTGGTCATCCATGCCAGTCAGGATAAGCAATTCGCGGAGTCCTTCATCACGGCGGCACAGATCTATGTACCGCATCTCGTATTTGATCGTCGCGACAATGTGACGTTCTTCGCGCTCGATACTGATGCGCTTGCGCACTACAGTATGGTGATCACGCTGGTGTCTCCTGAGCTGCTCACCTCGCCATCAGTGGTCCGGCTGCTTGCGGATTCCTCGTCGCTTGCGGATACCGCTTTGATGGCCGTGGCGATTCGGCAGACATCGCTCTCACTAGAGATGGTCGAATGGCGGTTCATCAACGCTGAACACCTCTCACCACAGCAACTTGCCGCCATGATCTTCGCCCCCACACGCGCGGACCAGTTCCCAGCGCCACCAGCACCGGAGAGTGTGGAAGCGCCGTCCGTAGAAGAGGTAGAAGAGTATGACTGGCCCGCCATAGAAGAAGAACGGGCACGAGCGGCGCCCCCAGAGCCCCCGGAGCCGCCTGCCCCACCCGCGCCCTACCCTGAGCAGCCAGCAGCACCACCACCCGCCGCGCCCCCGCCACCACCCGCGCCAGGCGCTGTACCCCCGCCCGCGCCACGAGCCGCACCCCCTCCGCATGCTCCTGGCGGACTGCCAGACATATCGGGCGCGCAACCTGCGGCGCCTCCGGGAGCATACGGTGGCCCATCACCGGCGGCCGAAACGCTGCAATTCTCCACGTATCATCCCAATGCGACGCCAGTGGTGGCGCCACAAACGTTGCTGGTCTACACCCACCTTCCAGCGCAGCTCGTGCAGGTGCAACAGGACGCCGGAACATTTACTGAGCTGGGCAGCGCGCCGGTGGTGGCGCTGGGGCAGTCATTGCGCAAGATTGCCCGCAATGTCGAGCTCACCATCGAGCCTCATATGGCGGGCGTCACCTTCTCGCCCGCGCAGGATAGCTTCATCTGGCGCGGGGAGTGGCACCGCTCGCTCTTCCGCTACTCGGGAGCGCAGGATCTGGCTGGAACAATACAGCGCGGCTGGATCGACATCTATGCCGAGCGTGTCTCGCCTATCTGCACCATCGACGTCTCGTTTTCGTTTCGCTCCGGCGCCTCCACCGTATCGCTGAATATTCCGCATGGAGTTGCCGTCACCAGCAACGCCTTCGATGCGGTCTTCATCTCCTACAGCCACCGCGACCGCGAGGCGATGCGCCAGGCCCGCGAAACGTACGAGAAGCTGGGCATCATCTCCTACCACGACGATTTGTTAGAGGCTGGGGTCAACTACGAGCGGCAACTCTCGGAGATGATTCGCGCGGCGAATGTCTTCCACTTGCTCTGGTCAGGAGCGTCGGCACACTCCCCAGAGGTGCGTAAAGAGTGGCTTCTGGCGCTTCAGGCCGCGGACAAAGGCGAGCGTTTCATTCGACCCTGGTACTGGCAGCAGCCGCTCGTGCCACCTCCACCGGAACTCCAGGAGCGCAAGATATCCTTTCGCTACGAGCATCTGCGGCGCAGACTCTTCCTCCCTTCTACCTGGCTGTAGCCAAAAGAAGCCTAAAGACAACCCCCTCCCTGTACTGGGGGAGGGGGTGAGGTCGGAGATGAGCAAGATTGGCGATCAGCGATCATCCCAGCCCGTGCCGGCGGGAGCGCCCCACTGGTCGTCTGGCTGTATCCTGGAGCGGGGACCGCCCGGACCATGCTCATTGCCATAGCCCGGTTGCATTCTGGAGCGTGGTCCACCTGGCCCATACTCGTTGCCATAACCATCGGGCGGACCAAATTGGCTGGGCGCATTACGGAATGAACGCGCACCAGGCCCGCGTTGGGATGGTGGCCCACCACGCTGGGAAGGCGGCCCGCCTCGCTGGCTCGTTGGCCCCCTGGGGTCCATCTGGCCGAAATGAACCGGAGCCTGCGGCGCCCGCCCCATCTGGCCACCCATCTGGCCACCCATCTGACTGCGGCTCCCGCCGGGGCGAGTGGATGGCGCCCCGACTGGCTGCGAACGCCCGCCAGGCATGCCAGCGCCGGGTGTGTTCCCTCTCGGCATCTGGCTCGGCTGGTGGCTGCCACCCACGAGATGCTGCAAATCATCCACGACCTGCTCAAGCTGGCTGGCGCTGCGATTCGCTGCCGAAGCGCCCGAGACAAGCTGATCCGACACCTGCTGTGTCACCGTAATGGCCTTATCCATGCGGTCGTTGCTTGCCTGCTGCCGGCTCGCGGCTTCGTCGATGTAGTGTGCCAACTCCGTCAGATGTTGTACCGTGCGGCGCGCCTGATCTTCGGTCAGACGGTCCCAGTAGTCATTGAACCAGTTGCTGGCGTCGATGATGCGGTGGGCAGCCTGATTCATCGCATCCGAGAGATAGCGGATACTCTCCAGGCCAGTGCGACAGGCGTCTACCACCCAGTGCTGCTCGCCAGCGGAGCCTTCCTGGCGCGAGGCCAGCTCCTTCAGCGCGGCGGCGGCGCCTTGCAGCTCATCGACCGATCCGCGAACCGGGCGTGTGGTCCGGTTGCCGACAAAGAGACCGATGAGTATGGCCACGATGGCAATGACTGCGGCGGAGAGCAGCGAGGTGCGAATCTGGTCGTCGGCCACTCGTGTCACTGTCGCGACGGGGCTGAGCACGAAATATGACCAGGGCACCTCCTTGAGCCGCACCCGCACGAACTGATACTGTGCGCTGGCGCCGGGCTGCGCGATACCCTCGAATGTATCCTCTGATTTCTGTGAGGCAAGCGACGACTGGACGCCTGGCAAGACACGCTGCTGCACTTGATTGGTTGTCCCGAAGCGCTTCTCACTGGTGATCTGGTTCTGCGTGTCGGCACCCAGCGGAAGCACCGCGGTGAACAGGTCATTCTGGTTCGGATCAGCCATCACGATGCCGTTCTCATCGGTCATGAAGGCATAGCTACCGGTGCCATTCAGCCCCTGCTCCCCGTTGACGATATTCCAAACGTAGTCGAGATTGATCGTTGACTGCAGGAAGCCCAGAGCTGGCCCTGTCGGCCTGGTCGTGGCGGGATCAAGGGCGGTGATGGGAGTGTAGAGCCGCACAAACGCGTGTCTCGTCGCCGGATCATAATAAACCTGAGACACGCGCTGTTTGCCCTGCTTGAGCACCTGATCGAGGTCATCTTTCGTTGGCGGCGGAGCGCTCTTCTGGACATCAGTGTTGGAGGTCAACCGCATATGGCCAGCGGCGTCGTAGATGCTCCACAGGGTATAGTTGCTGTCGCGCACCATGCCCACGGCAAGCGCACGCTGTGACGATTCTTTGTACAGGATGCCCTGTGTATCACAGGCGAGCGTTGGTGGCGGCGTGGGCAGGTCAATACATGCCAGCATCGATATTGCTGTGGGCAGTGATGCCAGCGCCTGACCATCGAGTAGTCGCTCGCGGATATAGGTCTGAACGAGCGTCGCTTTGGCGTTGGCATCGGTGGAGAGTGCGGCGTGGCCCTGGTTCAGCAGGGTTCCGCGCGCAAAATAATCGTTGATGCCGACAACCGCTGCCAGCGGAATGAGTGCGGCAAAGAGCACGAGCAAAGTCAGCCGTGCCGAAAGTGGCAACCGTCGTCGCGCACCTTTTTTCGCCTGAGCCATCAATGAAGCACCTCAATTCACCGGGCCATAATATCGCGCGGAACGTCTCAACCATCGCGAAAAAAAACAAGTATTCGGAGACCGCTGCCCATGGAGGGTTATGGTTAAGAACACCTAATGGTGCCATCAGGAACCGGTCCATCGGGATATCTTCAGTACTTTCGGGTAGTATACCAGGCAGCGCCATCCCCGGCTCTCTGATTGCTGCGAACTACTGAACCATCTACATCTAGTAGATCAGTCCAAAACCCTGCAGGTCACTCAGCAGTTGGAGCACCTCTTCGATGCTCTTTGACGACAGGCGCGCCATGTCTCCGACGGTATGTTGCCCGTTCGCCAGCAATAGTAACGTGCGATGACCGCGCGAGAGGCCATAGGTAGCCACAATCGTCCGCAGGTCGCGCACATCCGGAGCGCGGCGGGGCACTTGCTGCTCGGCGGGATGGTGTTGTCTGGGAAGATAGCCAGAGCTTGCCGGCGGGGAAGGTGGAGAAGAGTAGCCCCAGATTCCGGAATTGCCCATGTTCGGTGTGCTGGCGTTCACGCCAGGCATCATGTTGGGCGAGCTACTCCCATAGCCCCAGCCAGATCCACTCGCACCGCTATTGGGCGCAGACGCCGGGGGCCGGGAGGTCGGCTCAGATTGCTGTCCGCCTTCGTAGCCTGTGCTGACGCCATACGGTGCGCCGCTGCTGTCGATAGCAGGCAGGACACCGGAGACATTCGGGATGGGGCGGGGCGCCGATGTCTCAAACGCGAAGCGGCAATCTCCCCAGCGCACGAGCACGTTGAGTGCGTCACGGCCAACTAGTGAACCGAGGGTGGCGTAGATGGGGTGCCCTGATACGAAGTAGATCTCGCCTTCTTCCAGACCATTTGCGTCCCGTTCAGTGGAAAGCAATCCCGTGCGGCGTCCCAGTTCAATCACTTCGATGATATTGGCAAGTCGGTTCGTTGCCGTCACTCTGGACCTGGCCATGGTATTCTTTCGCGCCTCTCACCGCAGATGCCCACGCGATCTGCCCCGCTATCACATCCCGCGATGTCGCCCCAGTACCCATCAGTATAGCATGATGCCCGCGCGGTTGTTGGGTCACGTTTCGCTTATTGAGACAGATATCCCATCTGCTGATCAGATATGCCGTTGAGCTAGCTTTCTGGCTTTTGCTGTGCCTGCTTTGCCTGCTCAGCCAGGTCTTTCACGAGCTGCACCTGTTCCTTGGCACAGACTAACACCCCCTCTGGGGTATCCACGATCACCAGCCCCTCAACGCCCGCTGTTGCGATCTTCCGCCCCGTCGTGCTGAAAATCAGCGTATCGCTCGTCTGGACGCTCAAATGCTGCTCAGGGCTCAGACCCACAACGGTATTGCCTGCGTCATTCCGGGGATGCAGCGTCGCGACCTGCGCCCAACTGCCGATATCATTCCAGCCGACTGAGACGGGGATAACGGCGATGCGGTCGGCGCGCTCCATGATGCCGACGTCAATGGTCACGTTCTCCGTCAATCGCGGCCAGGCCCGCTGCATCACGTGCTCTACGTCCGCCGTCATTCGGCCACCCGTCTGCTGTGCGGCGGCGCCGATCTCGTCCAGCACGCTGGCAACCTGCGGGACATAGCGGCGCATCTCCTCGAGGATGCGGTCAACGCGCCAGACAAAGATGCCCGAATTCCACGAGTACTTGCCTGCCCGCAGATACTCCTCAGCCACTGCGCGCTGCGGCTTCTCGACGAACCGGCTCACATGGTAGGCATCCAATCCTTGCCAGGTGGCCAGCGGCGCGCCCGCCTGGATGTAGCCATAGCCGGTCTCGGCGTAGGTGGGCGTGCAGCCCAGCGTCACCAGATAGCCCTCACGCGCCACCTGCTCGGCAAAGGCCAGCGCGTGGCGGAAGCCAGCGACATCGGCAATCGCGGCGTCGGCGTGGAATGAGCCCATAATGGCAGTGGGTTCACGGGCGGCAATGAGCGTCGCGGCCAGGCCAATCGAGGCAGCGGTGCCTCGCCCGACAGGCTCCGCCAGAATATGATCGACTGGCAAGGCAGGGAGCTGCTCGGCCACAGCCTGGCGGTACTGCGCGAACGTCACGACGTAGACCTGATCGGACGCAACGAACGGCGCGACCCGCTCGACCGTCTCCTGCAGCATCGTCTGATCGCTCATCAGCCGGAGAAACTGTTTCGGGGTTTGCTGGGTGCTCAAGGGCCAGAGGCGCGTCCCGCTGCCCCCCGCCAATATCGATGCGTACATCAGTCGCTACTTCTCAACTTCCTCGTGGTTGCAGCCCCTCATGCTCAATGCTTTGCCGAATCGCCCATTATTGTACGATGCAGCATGCGGTGTGTCGCAAGTGTGTTGCCATGGTATCTGATATTGCACTGCGCTTCAAGGCGTCAAGGCGAAGCGGAAGCCGGGAAGGATGTCTCGTCAAACGATCCAGTCGCGGCGGATCGCAAAGGCGTCGAGTGCCCGCTCTTGCTCTGGGCTGCTCACCGCCCCCGGACATATCGCCCGCACCCGGCTGAGTGCCTGGGCAGGCGTCGCGCCCATCCGCACGAGATATGCCGCCAATACGACGCCCGTGCGTCCCTGGCCCATCCTGCAATGCACCACCACAGCCCTGCCGCGCACCCGCTGCCAGTCGATGAAGCGCAGGGCGTGGTCGAACTGCTCGGGAGAGGGCGCGGTCATATCATCTACGGGCAGGTGGAGTGACTCCAGCCCGTGGCGTTCGAGTGCTTCGGTTGCGAGTGGCGCCTCGGTCATCGACAGCACGGCACCGATGCCTCGCTCGCGCAGCCATGCCAGATCGGCATCCAGCGCTGTCAGAGCGTCGTCGCCGTCCAATGCGCCATCGCGTCTGATCGCGCTGCTACCGGGACGCGCGCAGCCCGCCAGCATCCCGTCGATTAGCCAGTAAAATCCCCGCATGGTTCGCCCCTCGAATCCTCATCATGATCGCCGGCATCGTCTCGCATTGCATCTCGCGTCGCAATGCGACTGCCCACCTTGTCGCCAGTCTACATGTCCGGGGCTGATCGCGCGCCCGTCTTTCCGGCAGTGCCGTCACTCCCCCAACGGCCAGGAGGCGACCAGCCTGCGCAGGTTCAGATGATCCTCACCAGTTCGCACAAACTCGCGTGCCACCTCTTGACAAGCCTGGGTAACTAGGGTACATATATAGCGATCCTTTATATAGGATTTGTTTATATAGCGCAGTTTGATGTATCCAGGCGGGAGATCAGCACAACGTAGTGCGGGTATGTGCTCCTCCTCGTCGGCTGAAGGCGGAGCGAATGACGCAGACAGGCACACCTGACGGCTGGCAGGATTACACCGAACTCGAAAAACTGACGCGAGCGCTGGCCGATAAGGTGCGGTTGAACATCGTACGTATTCTGGCCGACAGCCAGGAGGTAAACGTCACGGACCTGACGCAGCAATTGCTGATTAGCCAGCCATTAGTTTCGTGGCATCTGGCGATTCTGCGGCGCAACGGGCTCGTGCGGACACGGCGTCAGGGACGGCAAGTGTATTGCTCGCTCGATGTTGCCCGTTGTCAGCAATGCCTGCGCCAGCTAGCCGATGTCGTCAGTGGCATCCCAGCGATAGCGGCGCCAGCATCGGCAGGTGGATCGGACGCATCGGACGTATCGGAAGCATCAGGTGCGCCGGGCGCATCTGCGGGCAAGCCAGCCGGCACACGGCCCGCACGACAATTCTAAATGATCTGGATTTGAGGGGTTCGCCGTCATCGCACCCGATGATCCTGGGTTGCGATGGCAGTAGTTTGCACACAGTCCTATTTCAGGAGGCATAGCAACTTGGGCAAGAAGAAAGTGCGCGTGGGCATCGTCGGCGTGGGCAATTGCGCGTCGTCCCTCGTGCAGGGCGTCGAGTATTACAAGAACGCCGCCGATGATGACTTCGTTCCAGGGCTGATGCACGTCAACCTTGGTGGCTATCACATTAGCGATATCGAGTTCTCCACCGCGATTGACATCGACGCGGATAAAGTCGGCAAGGATCTCAGCGAGGCAATCTTCTCCGGCCAGAACAACACCTATAAGTTCGCCAGCGTCCCCACGAAGGGCGTCATGGTCGAGCGGGGCATGACGCATGACGGCCTGGGCAAGTATCTCTCGCAGGTCATTACCAAGGCTCCTGGCAAGACCGCCGATATCGTCAAAGTGTTGCAGGACACCGGCACCGATGTCGTGATCAATTATCTGCCTGTTGGCAGCGAGACAGCCACCAAGTGGTATGTGGAGCAGGTGCTGCAGGCTGGCTGCGCTTTCGTGAACTGCATCCCGGTCTTCATCGGGCGCGAGCAGTACTGGCGCGAGCGCTTCGAGCAGGCGAATCTTCCGGTTGTTGGCGACGACATCAAGAGCCAGGTTGGTGCGACGATTGTCCACCGCACGCTGACGCGCCTCTTCCGCGAGCGTGGCGTTCGGCTGGAGCGCACGATGCAGCTCAACGTCGGCGGCAACACCGACTTCTACAACATGCTCGAGCGTGACCGCCTCGAATCCAAGAAGATCTCCAAGACGAATGCCGTCACGAGCCAGCTCGACTACGATATTGGCGCCGATAACGTCCACATCGGTCCGAGTGACTATGTGGCCTGGCTGACGGACCGCAAGTGGGCCTACATTCGCCTGGAGGGCCGCACCTTTGGCGATGTGCCGCTGAATGCCGAGCTGAAGCTCGAAGTGTGGGATTCGCCCAACTCGGCGGGTGTCGTCATCGACGCGGTTCGCTGCGCCAAGCTGGCGAAGGATGCGGGTGTCGGCGGGGCGTTGCTTGGTCCGTCGGCCTACTTCATGAAGTCACCGGCCATCCAGTACACCGACGAGCAGGCTCGCCTGATGACTGAAGAGTTCATCAGGGAGTTCAGCCAGGACACGCAGCCCGCTGCCGAGACGAAGGCCCACGCAACGGCCAACGGCTACAACGAGAAGCCCGTCACCGTGCAGGATATGCCCAAGGCAGAATAGTCCATCGAGTATCAGGCAGGAGCGCGCCGTAGCCTGAAGGCCATGGCTAACCCCAGTGAGCACACTTGCTCGCCCGCCGAGCTAGTATCGAGCGGACGGGATTAGCCACGCGTCTTTAGCCTGCGGCCTGGCTCCCGCGGATGCTCTGTAACGACGGAACACTGTTTTGGCTCACCCATTTCTCGCAGTACTGTTGCGTATCCGGAGCAACTGCTGATACGCTCTCCCCGGCAGTCTCAGTACCGAGAAGCCGCCGGACACGCCGGAGACACGCAATTCGTCCGCAGGTATTCGCTGCTCCGCCTGCCGAGGACGCATCGAAGGAGCGAGCCGTTGGTTTATTATCTTACCCGTTTGGCAAGCTGGCTCGCTGGCCATGTGCCGCGCCCGGTACGGCTGGCTATCGCTGGTCCGATCACCGTGCTGATCTATTATGGCTGGGCAGAAAAGCGACACGCGACTATCGCGAACATGGCGCAGGTGCTCGGTGTGCCTGAGAACGACGTGCGGGCGCGGCGGCTGGCGCGGCAATCCTGGCGCAACTATGGCCGCTATATCTCTGACTTCTTCTATCTTCCCAATGCGACGTTTGACGAGTTGCTGGCGCGCATGAAGGATGTCACGCCGCCACCGGGCGCGTTCCGTCACATCGATGAGGCGCTCGCCCCTGGCAAAGGCGTCATCCTGGTTTCGTTTCACTTCGGCGCGTGGGATGTTGCCGCGGTCATGGTGCGCAGCCACGTCCCGATTGATATCATCGTCGAATCATTCGAAGACCCGCGCATGGATAAACTGGTCATGGAGCAGCGCGGTAAGCTGGGCCTGGGGATTATTCGCATCGAAAAGACACCGCGCCGTATCTTGCGCGCGCTGCAAGAGAATCGCGTCGTCGCTGTTGCGGTGGATAAGCCATTGCCCGTTGGCCAGGGCGTGCCAGTAACCTTCTTTGGCAAAACGTGTTATGTTCCGGGTGGTATCGCCCAGTTGGCCCTGAAATCTGGCGCGGCGATTCTTCCAGGCTATTGTCGTTACGACAAAAACTACTCCAGCACGTATTATATAGGAGCGATGTCGCCCATCTTCCCGGAGAACACCGGTGACAAGCAGGCTGACACGGTCAGGTTGATGCAACGGATGTTCGATGCGATGGAGGAAGTTATTCGACAGTATCCTGATCAGTGGGAAATGTTCCGCCGGTTCTGGCCAGAAGATGGTGAGCCCGCTCTCCAGAGCGACACGACCGGGCTGTTGCCCGTCGCGGCAGCCAATCAGGCATCCGGAGAACAGACACATGGCTAAGTTGCGCGCCTTCCGCCTGGCGGGAGCCATCGTACCTTTCTTACCACTGTGGCTGGTGTACCCCGGTGCACAACTGATTGGTATGCTCATCTGGGCTTTCGGTGGCCAGCTTCGTCGCCGGGTGGAGCGCAACCTACGCCATGTTCCCACGCTTGCCAGCGACCCCGTTGCTCTCCATCGTGCCTCGCGGGGTGTCTTCGAGCATATGGTGCTGAACTATGTGGATTTCCTGCGCGGGCGGCATCTCACCGATAAGCAGGTGCTTGCGGGATGGACTACCGAAGGCGAGCCGATCATCCATGAGGTGATGCGCCAGGGACGCGGGGCGATCATCGTCAGCGCGCACTTTGGCAACTTCGAGTATGGCGCGTCCCGGCTCGGCGCGCTTGGCTATCAAATGACAACGCCCGTCGAGCGGATGCAGCCAGAAGCACTCTACGAGTGGTTCTGCAAGACCCGCGAACACCACAACATGCGCCTGCTTCCGGCAGACAGTCGCGAAACCCTGCGCGAGATGATGAACGCGCTCAAGCGCAACGAACTGGTATTGGTGGCATCCGACCGCTACATCATCGGATCGAGCATAGAAGTGCCGTTCTTTGGTGAGCCAGCACGCCTGCCAACGTCGGCATTCTCCCTCGCGCTCAAGACCGGCGCCCCGATTCTCGCGTCTTTTTCGTGGCGGCTTGGCCGGGGCCGGTCACACGGGGTTGTCATCCCGCTGCATGTTCAGCCGGAGCATGTGGATTCAGAGCACGCTGGCAGCGCAGCCACGCGCGCCCGTACCGAAGTCGCCATCACACAGGCGATGAGCAAGTTTATCGAGCAGCTAGAGCGGCTCATTGTGGCACATCCAGAGCAGTGGGTTTCAACGCTGGCACCCATCTGGGAAACTGGCGAGCGGCAGAGCGTCGCTCAGAGCATGCCACGCACGACAACAAACGACCAGCCAGCGAAGCAATCAGCCATTCCGTCCGCTTGAGCGACACGCAGGGCGTGGAAGCGCAGGCAGGGAGTGCGAAGAGAGACACAACTCATGAAGAGTACATCCAGCAATGAATTCATCGGCAGACCATCGCGTGAGTCAGAGAACGCGAGCGTAAACGAAGACGTCTACGAGGAGACTATCGCAGGATCCTACGAGCGCGACGAGGCCGCCAACGTTACTCTGGAGCACCAACCCGGTGACGGGCTGGCCGATGTGCATATGCACACCAACTACAGCGATGGTACTGGCTCGGTGGAGGAAGTGCTGAGTTTCGTCGAGACGTATACCCCGCTCGACGTGATCGCTATTACCGACCACGACACCATCGAGGGCGCGTTGCGCGCGCGCGACCTGGCGGCACAACGTGACTACCCCTTCGAGGTGATTGTCGGCGAAGAGATTAGCACGCGCGAGGGGCATATGCTCGCGCTCTTCCTGGAAAAGCGCGTCCCGCCCGATCTGAGCATCGAGCGCAGCATCGAGCTGGTGCATGCGCAGGGAGGTCTCGCGATTATCGCCCACCCCTTCAATCCCGTCTTTCGCCATAGTGTCCAGCGCAAGGTGATGAATCGCCTGCTGCGCCAGCCTGAGGTGCATCCCGATGGCATCGAGACGCTCAATGGCAGCTTCGCGGGCATTGGCTCGTCGCGGGTCGCGATGACGCTTGCGCGCACGGTATATCATTGGGCAGAGACTGGTAGCAGCGATGCCCATACGACGACGGCGGTCGGCTGCGCCCGCACGGTCTTCCCAGGGCACAACGCTGCCGAGTTCCGGCGGGCGGTCGAGGCGCGTCGGACCGCGCCCGAGGGGCGTTACTGGCAGGCCAGGGAGTATGTTGCCTTTGTTTCACACCGCATGGTATACGGAGGTGGGGCGACGTTCGAGCAAATGGAGCCCCGGCGCACCGCAATCGCCCGCATTGGTGGCTTTGCTCTCCAGCGGAGCACACGTATGCCTCTCTCAGCCAGTGCGGTACGTTAAATGCAGCGACTCCGCATCTAGTGGGACGTTGCGGTCAATCCAACCATTCAGTATGAGCCTACCGGGATCGTCTATAGCAGCATCCCGGTCGTGGATCAGCACTATTGATGTGGCAAACTGGCAGGAAGGCGCACGGTGAAGATCGGACTCGTCTCGCCCTATGACTGGAGCTATCCAGGGGGCGTACAGGATCATATAGCGCATCTGGCCGCGGAGTTGCGTAGCCGGGGGAATACCGTGCGCATCCTCACCCCGGCGACCGGGCTGCGCTCCCGTCAGGTGGAATATGGGGTGTACAAGCTGGGATGGGCGGCACCTGTCCGGGTAAATGGCTCGGTGGCGCGCGTCGCGGTCGCTCCTGACTGGCGAGGACGCATCCGCTCGCTGTTGCGGCGGGAGCAGTTCGACGTGCTGCATCTGCACGAGCCGCTCGCCTCCGCCCTGCCGCTGACCATGCTCCGCCTGACCGGCGTCACCAATACCATTTATGTCGGAACCTTCCACGCCTGGGCGCGCCGCAGCCTGACCTCGACCAGCGATTGGGCGTACTATTCCGCCAAGCCATTGCTGGGGCGGTACTTCCGGCGACTCCACGGGCGCATCGCCGTCTCGCCCGCCGCGGCGGAGTTCGTCTCGCGTTTCTTCCCCGGTGAGTACCGCATCATCCCAAATGGGGTTGATCTGGGGCGCTTCCACGAGGGCGTCGCGCCACTGGCTCAGTATTCCCAGGATGATCGGTTCACTATCGTCTTCCTGGGGCGGCTGGAGCAGCGCAAAGGGCTGAAGTACCTGCTGCGAGCGATTCCCATTATTCGCCAGCACTACCCCCAGACGCGCTTCCTGATCGGCGGCGACGGACCACAGCGAGTTGGCTTCCAGACCTACGTGGCTCAGGCGGGGTGGCGCGATGTCATCTTCCTGGGGCGCGTGCCAGCGGAGCAGCTTCCGTCGCTATACGCTACGGCGGATGTTTTCTGCGCGCCGAATACGGGTGGTGAGAGCCAGGGCATTGTCTTGCTGGAGGCGATGGCCTCCGGGCGCGCGGTGGTGGCTTCTGATATTCCAGGGTTCCGCTCGGTGATTCGCAATCGCCGCGATGGCCTCCTGGTCGCGCCAAAGAACCACGAGCAACTGGCGTGGGCGGTCTGTCATTTGCTAGATGACGAGAGTGAGCGCGCGCGCCTGGCGGCGGCAGCCCGAGAGCGCGCGAAAGACTTTGGCTGGGAGCATGTGGCCGACCAGGTGCTCAACTATTATTGTGAGCTGCGGGCGGAGTATACTCCCGCGTGGGGACGCCAGATCACGCGTCCTGCCGCAGCCGCTTTGCCGCTGCTAGAAGAGCACTCGAAGAGCATCGCCCCGGATCATCTCTCGCGGATGATGATGGACGGCTGATGCGATTGGGCCTGATGGGCCATGCGCGCACCTTTTGGGGGATCAGAATCGCTCACAGAAGCGAGTTCCTGAAATTCCAGACCATAACCCTGGGACAGAGAGTGGTACAATAGAAGCAGCACGCAACGAGGAGCACGTATGTTCGGGCCACGCGTACAACAGACCGCGCGCCACATTGCCGAGATGGTAGTAAGGCCGCTGGCGGCGATAGGCATGACTCCGAATATGGCGACTGTGCTTGGGTTGCTGCTCAACGCGATTACGGCGGCGGTTCTGGCGATGGGCGCATTGCGCCTGGGCGGGGTGCTGCTTCTATTCGCTGGAATGTTTGACATGGTGGATGGCGCGCTGGCGCGTGTACGCAATCAAAAGACTACATTTGGCGCTTTCTTTGATTCGACACTGGATCGCTATTCCGAGGGTATTGTCATTCTCGGCGTCATCCTCTATGTCAACACCTTGCCATCGTCAACGGAGAAGGCATGGACCCTGGCCCTGGCATATATTGCCGGCCTGGGGTCGCTGATGGTCAGCTATGCGCGCGCGCGGGCTGAGGGACTGGGCCTGGAAATGAAAAGCGGCCTGATGGCCCGGCCAGAGCGCGTGCTGGTGCTGGCTGTAGGACTCATCCTGGGAGCCGAGCAGTGGCTCATCTGGACGTTGCTGTTGCTCGCAGTGACTAGTGTGTTCACCTCGGTGCAGCGCATTGTGGTCGTCTGGCTGAAGCTTTCGCGTGCAGCGCATCAATCGCCTGATGCGCCCGGCACCCCTGATGGCTCGCCCGCACGCAGTAATGGCAACCGTCCCGACAGCATGAATACGGCACAATCACTGACTTCAGAGCATCGCTCCTGATCTAGGAGCGCTCTGAAATCGTTCCTGATGTGCTGCTCCGGCAGCGCACAGACAGACAAACAGACATCAGGCCCGCACAGGGTAGCGCTTCCGCCACGGAGGGCGGAATGCCGGAAGGGTAGTGGGAGAGGGTTGAGGTTGGGTTGAGATCGGCCAGGGAATGACGGGCTGACGCGACGGGATTCTGCTTCAGCGCTGAAAGCCAGTAAAGAGACTGCAGACTTGCTTCAGGCAGAGCGCGAAAGAGCTTTACAGCAGCGCGTTGCGATACATCTGGTTTCCCCCAGGCGCATATTCAACCTCCCCGCCACACCGCTCTGCGCCCCTGCCCGCGGCAGAAGCAGGAGACGACATGACACAAGATCAACAAGACCCTACGCAGCAAGCGCCAGGGACGACAGAAAACACAGCGCCAGGTGGCGCAGAAAGCGGCGCGCCAAAGGCTGGGACATCACGGCCCGCGCGCAGGCGGCATACATCCAGCCGGAGCCGCAAGCCCAAAGACCAGCATGAAGCGAAAGAACAATCAGGTGAGCAGCATGGTGAGCAGGCGACGGTTGCTCCCGCCGCTGAGGTTCCCGCGACGCCAGCCGCCCAGCAGACCGCGGCAGATGCGGTCGCGACTGCGCCAGCGCCAGTGACGGAGACACCTAAGCGTCCCAGCACACGCGGGCGGCGGAACGCGAATACGCGCCGTCGCGGTAAGGCCGAGACGCTGGACGTTCAGTTGCTTCCGAACGTCACTACCGTCGGAGCGCCCGAGACCGCCGGACCCGCCGACATTGAGGCGACTGAGAAGCCAGAGAATCCGCTGGTGGAGTCGTTCCCCGCCATGGAGCCGCTGCCGCTGGATGCCGCCATTCTGGCCCATCTCGATGCGATGTCTCAGGCGGCGGGGCATCAGGCTGCTCCGGAGCAGCCGTCCGCAACGGCTGAACCCGCGCTCGAATCTGCTGCCGCGCCACAGGAAGAGTCGCCGCTGCCGGCTCCACGCCGCTACCGCTTTGATCGCCCGCGCTCGCAGCCAGCCGCCGGGCAAACAGGGGTGCGCCCAGAGCGCCTCAGTGGCTGGCGCGCCACCCCGCCAACGTTGATGACTCCGCCGCCATCCGCACAGGCGGAAACGGCTCCAGCGGAGGAAGAGGGTCAGGCCGAAATCCTGACCGTTCCGATCGAGAGCGCCGAGGCGGCTTCCCCTGAGACCGCAGCCGCGCCAGAAGCGCCAGAAGCGCCAGAAACCCCACAGGCCGTGGAAGCCGTGGAAACGCCAGAAGCTCGCGAGGAGCAAGCGCCCGCCGCGGCTGAGGAAACAACCGAAGGAGAAGACCAGACGGAGCGTGAGAGCGCATCTCGCCGTCGCCGCCGTCGTCGGGGTCGGGGCGCTCATGCGCAGGAGTCCGAGACTGGGGAGGCCGAGGGCGAAGAGCAGGGCGGCCACGAGGAACCAGCACCGCGCCAGCCCACTCCGTACGTGGTGCCGGAGACGACGGTGACCTATGCGCATGACCGCGATCTGGGCAACGGCTACACGTCCGGCGCCAAGGGCTATGAGGAGGCTGGCTACGCGCCGTATACCCCCGCGCCACGCGCACGCACCTCGCGTCCTTCGACGCCCGCCGCGCACTACCCGGAATCGCCATGGAATATGGCGACCGCGCAAGGACACGTGCAGGAGCCAGAAAGCCCCTTTGGCTCACCAGAGCCGTCCTTCGCGCATGGATTCGGCCCGCAGTCCGCTGGAGTGGCGACGCCGCTGCATGAGACGACGACGCGAGTCCGGCGTGGTGAGCGGGCGGGTGAAGCGCCGCCGATGTCGGCCAATCAGTTGGGCACGATCATCACCAATGCCATCGCCCAACAGACCGATCGGCTGCTCAGTGAGCTGCGTCGCCAGCAAAATCCGCCTGCCATGACGGTGGCGCTGCCGGTGTTCCCCTCGACGGAGCGAGTTGGCGTCTTCGTGGATGTCGCGAACCTGCTCTATTCGGCGCGCAGCCAGCGAATGAGCATCGATTTTGGTCGCCTGCTCGACTTCCTGCGTGGCAATCGGCGACTGATTCGCGCGCATGCCTATGCGCCGACCAACCCCGACCCCCACGCCGAGCAGACCTTCCTCTCGGCGGTGAAGGGCGTTGGCTATCGCATCACGACCAAGAATTACAAGACCTTTGCCAGCGGCGCGCGCAAGGCTGATATGGATCTCGATCTGTGCATGGATATCGTGCGGCTGGTGGATGCTGGCTCGCTCGATACCGTCGTACTGGTCAGTGGCGACAGCGACTTCCTACCGCTGCTCGAATACTGTTCTGATCGCGGCGTACGGGTGGAGGTGGCCGCCTTCGACGACGCCGCTTCGATGATCCTGCGGCAAAGCTGCGACCTCTTCATCAACCTGTCTCAGGTAGAGGAGATTCGCGTCTAGCTCACCGCTGGCTCCATGGCATCAAGTGAGCATCAAGAGCATCCCTTCTCCGGGCAACTGGAGGAGGGGTGCTTTTTTCTGGCGCGCTCCATCCTGACTGAGTCGGAGTCGATGGATGTGAACTGAGCGCCGCGTATCGGATAAAGTGCTAGAATTGCGGTACGAGCATGATGGTGTGCGAGGGCGTCTTGCACGCATCCAGAAAGCGTCGAGATGCACCTTGAAGGCCCGCACGAGCAGATGGCCCGCACGGAAAGTGAGAGAGCGATGCGACGAGACGACGCGAGTCGGGGCATGGCGCATGATCCAACCACGACGCGAGAGCATCACCGCCTGGTAGCAGTTTACCCGGGCAGCTTCGATCCGGTACATCGGGGACATCTCGATATCGCGAAGAGGGCGGCGAACCTCGCGGATGAGCTCATCATCGCTGTCTACGCCACACCCAGCAAGAAGCTCTTGTTCTCCGCTGAGGAGCGCGTTCAGCTCTGGCACGAGACCGTCACCGAGGAAAAGCTGACCAACGTGCGGGTCGAGCTGTTCGAGGGGCTGGTCATCGATTTCGCCCGCTCCGTCGGCGCTCAGTCCATCGTTCGGGGGTTACGTGCCGTCACTGATTTCGAGCTGGAGTTCCAACAGGCGCTCATGAATCGCAAGCTCGCGCCAGAGATCGAGACGGTCATGATCATCACCGACCTGCGTTACTTGTTTGTCAGCGCCACACTCCTCAAAGAGGTGGCCCGCCTTCATGGCGATCTCGATGGCATCGTCACCGACAATGTCGCCGCCGCGCTAAAGAAGAAGCTGGCCACGCTTTAGTCGTCCATCGCGAGTCACACCACGTTAGAGCATTTCACAAGGAGAACTTACAATGGCGTACGACTCCATTCTGATCGAGCGCGACGCACCCGTCGCTACCATCACCATGAACCGCCCTGAGCGCCGCAATGCCCTCTCCAGCGACATGATGCGCGAGCTGACCGATGCTCTGCGCACACTCAGCAGTGAACCGGATGTGCGCGTGGTGGTGCTGGCGGCCAACGGTCCCGCGTTTTCCGCCGGACATGACCTGCGCGAGCTGGTGGATGGCGACATCAATCGCTATCGCGCCGTCTTCGATCTTTGCACCGAGCTGATGGACGCCGTACAGACCATCCCACAGCCGGTGATTGCCCGCGTCCAGCGCATCGCTACGGCTGCTGGATGCCAGCTTGTGGCTACCTGCGATCTCGCCGTCGCCGCCGAAGAGGCGACCTTTGGTACGCCTGGCGTCAAGATTGGTCTCTTCTGCACGACACCGATGGTGGCCCTCAGCCGTGCCATCGGGCGCAAGCGCGCACTCCAGATGCTCATGACAGGCAAGCTCATCTCCGCGGAGACCGCCGCCGACTGGGGACTGGTCAACACCGTTGTACCGGTGGACCAGTTGGAGAGCGCGACGCGTGAGCTTGCCCTCTCGATTGCGTCGGCCAGTCCGCTAACCGTCGCCCTGGGCAAACAGGCCTTCTACACCCAGATCGATCTCGACCAGCCCAAAGCCTACGCCTATGCCAAAGAGGTCATGAGCATGAACGCGATGGCTATGGATGCGCAGGAAGGGATGTGTGCCTTCCTCGAAAAGCGCCAGCCCGCCTGGGTGGGGAGATAGGCTCACCGCACCCTTTCCTCTCTCTATGGGAAAGGGGAGCTAGACATCCCGCTCGTGGGAAGGCGGGCTTTCTCGCCGAACACAGCGGAGCACGTGAGGCGCTTAGGCGCGGTTTTCAGCCGCCAGCCAGTTCAGGAACATGCCATGCATTTCGACGCCAACAATACAGCGACGGACTCTCGCCTTGCTGCCGATTTCGTGCTCACTGGCATCTCGCGTCTGGTGACGGTTGCCCCTGAGCGCTATGGGAGCGGCCCGCTCGGCGTCATCCCCAAGGGGGCGCTTGCCGCTCAGGAGGGACGCATTGTCTGGGTGGGGCCGGAGGCCGATCTGGCGCGGGCGGTTGCCATCGAGGCGCTTTCCCCAGAGCAACGTCACGATGCCGGCGGGTGTGCTGTTCTCCCTGGTTTCGTCGATTCGCATACCCATTTCGTCTTTGCTGGCGACCGTGCCGAAGAGTTTCAACTGCGCCATATGGGAGTCTCGTATGAAGAGTTGGCGCGGCAGGGCCGTGGCATCCTTAGCACGGTGCGCGCGACCCGCGCCGCGCCCGAAGAGGCGTTGCTCTCCCTTGGCCGCAGCCGTCTGGAATCGTTCGCCGCGCACGGCACAACCACCGTCGAGGGCAAGACCGGCTATGGGCTGGCCCCTGAGAGTGAAGCGCGCTGCCTGGCGGTCATGCGCGAGCTGGCCACGGCGCCGAATCTTCCGACGGTCGTGCCGACGTTTCTCGGCGCGCATACCCTGCCCCCAGAGTTTCGCGACCATCCCCGCGACCGCACCGCGTATGTAGACCTCGTGTGTGAGCGGATGCTGCCAGCGTTCGCCGCCGATGCGCGTTTCTGCGATGTCTTCTGCGAGCGTACCGCATTCACCGTCGAAGAGGCGCGGCGTATTCTTGAACAGGCCCGCGCCCTCGGCTATGCCCTCAAACTGCACGCCAACCAGCTTGGTCCCACGGGGGGCGCGCGTCTCGCCGCCGAATTGCGCGCCGTCTCCGCCGATCATCTCGACTTCGCGTCCGACGAGGAGCTTGATCTGCTGAACGGGGCAGGCGTCGTCGGCACGCTGCTGCCCGGCTGCTCCTTCTCGCTCAGCGTCGCCTATCCATCCGCGCGACGGCTGCGTGAGCATGGGGTGCGCGTGGCGCTAGCGACCGACTTCAATCCAGGCACGAGCTACTCTGAGAACATGCAGATGATGATTGCGCTGGCGGTGAGCGCGATGGGCATGACACTGGATGAAGCACTTACCGCGGCCACGCGCGGCGGCGCGGCGGCGCTGGCGATGGAGGATGAGATAGGTAGCCTGGAGCCTGGTAAACGCTGTGATGTGATCGTGATGCGCGGAGCGGATGAGCGTGAGCTGGCCTATCACTTCGGTGTCAACCTCGTCGCGGCGACGTACCTGGGCGGCCATCTGTTCGTGGGCAGTACCGAATGGGCATAGACAGCTACAACGAGTGTGCTATACTGGATGCCACGGGCAACGCCGCCTGAAAGGACCTCGGGCACGTAGAGTTCTGCTATTCGTTGAGGGAGGGATGCAGACCGCCAATGGCTATACTTCCAGCGCCGGGAACCGGCTTCGCCACTGACATGGGGACTTCGACGACACCGCTGGTCGTTCTGTTCGAGCGTGATGATACGATTGCGGTTCCTCTGCTCTCTCAACTTCGTATGACTGGCTACGATGTGCGTGCGGCACGTACCCCCGTTGAGCTATTTGGCATGCTGGGCAAGCAATTGGTGGCGCTCGTGTTGGTGGACCTCGGCAATGCGACGGCAGGGCGGCGTGAGTTCTGGGTGGCGCTGGATGCGCAACGGCGCGGGCGCTCGCTTCAGGTAATGACCTTCCGCTTCATCAGTCCGGCGAATGCGCTCGACCCTGATTTCGACCCTGCCGCGCGGGCGCTGGCCGATGTGGAGGTCCGGGGCATCCACGAGTTTCAGAGAGTGCTGGATGCCGTGCGCCAGCGTATACCGCTGGGTGGTGCACTGCCCGGAGTCGGCACCCCTGGTTCGATTCCGCCGCTCGGTGCGGCGCTCGGCCTGCCCGCGCCATTGGGCCAGCAATCGTCTTCCCCGTTCAGCCAGCCGTCGGTTCCACCCTATTCCTCACATCCACAGCATGCCCAGCCGTCGCCCTTCGCGCAGCCGCTGAATAGCTCGCCGTTCGCGCAACCCGTCTCAGCGAATCCTTTTTCTGGCGGCCAGAGCGATAGCAATTCGCCATTTGCGCAGCCATACGATGTCAACCCGTTCGCGGGAAACGGCACAGCAGCGCCCAGCAATCCGTTTGGCCGGCCCGCGCAGGCGGAGCCGATCGGGTTCCGGCAGCCAGAGATGCAGCAATTCGGCGCGCTAGAGCAGGCACATCACATCCAGCAGGAGTCTTACGGCCAGAACAGGCAGTACGGTCATCAGCCGTCTTCCTCACCATATAGCGCTTCACCTGTCTCACAGAACGGCCATGACGACCAGCAGATCGTCGATGTCTGGATTCCGCCGGACGAAGACGATCAGGTGACGAGCATTGTTCCCGAGGCGACGTTCCAGCAGATCGAGCGGCAGCAGAGCCAGGCGAGCCAATTCAGGCGCATAGACGCGGGCCCGCAAGAGCTAACACAGCGCATCCCTGCCATGCCCAGGGGTAATGGCGGCGGTTATCCGGGAATCCCCGACGGTTATACAGGAACCCCGACCGAGCGCGCGCTGAGCACAGTCCTGGTGGAAGGCTCGATGCTCACCGAACAGAAGCTTGAGGCATTGCGCGGCATCCAGCAGATGCTTACGGGTGTTGGTATGCAGTTCAAGTTGGGCGAGCTAGCCTTGCTCTTCAAGTTCCTCAGCCCTGACCAATTGCTGGCCGCGCTACTCGTCAGCCGTGGTCTGGTCACCCCGCAACAGATCGCGTCGCTCGGGCGCATCAAACAGGAGTTGGCGGCCACCGGCAAAGATGAAGATCTCGCGTCGCTCCTGCTCAAGTTCCAGGTGCTCTCCGCCGAGAAGCTCCGCGCCCTGCAGGGTGAGCTCTAACTGGCCGATGGCTTTGGTGTCGCCGCGCCCAGTCCTGTTTGTTCAGAGCCCTCCCCGATGACGAGTGGCTTCGTTCTCCTACCACTGTGGGCCGGAGCGTATGGCTCCGGGCTGCGACCGCGTTCCGCTATCCAGTTTGGGCGGTGTGCGTGGGCCGAGCACCACCGAGGCGACCAGAATGCCGCCGACGATGAAGAGGATCAGGCTCAAGATGCCGAGTCCCGCAATCGCCACGACCCGCATGCCGTCGCCGGATGATGTCTTATCGCCAGGCGTTGTCCCGGTTCCGGCGGCAGGTGTGGTTGTGGGGGTCAGTATGGGCGTGGGAGTTGGCAGCGGATCGTCGATTTGAATCGCCCGCGTCGTGACCAACGATGGAGGAAATGCCGTCTGCCCCTGGGTTGTGCTATCCGTCGAGACGGCATGGACGAACCACTTACCGGTGGTGCCTGGCAGGGTGACGACTGCCGTGAACTGTCCCTGGCCATCTGAGACAATCGACGAGCCATCTACGGTCTTGAGCGGGGTGTTCGATTGGAGATCTTGCGCGGAGAATGTCGTGCTGGCTGTCACATAGATGGCTATCTGCGTGCCCACGGGGAAAAAGCCCTTGCCGTTCACCTGTACCGGTCCATTCGCGTGGAAGCCTTTCGGAGGCGTTGCCGTGGCTGTCGTCGTCGGCAGAGGCGCCCGTTGGAGGGTGATCTGTGGGGCACTCGCGCCGGCCACCTGGAATGTCTGGTCAGCCGTAATCACATTTGTGTCCGGATTCGCGGTATCCCGCGCACAGATCAGATAGAGCGCGCCTGTCGTATCCGCGGCGTCTGGCCAGACAAACGTGGCCGTGAAGTTGCCGCTGCTATCCGCGGTGACTGGCTGCGTGCCATCGAAGGGGGTAAACCCGGTTGCGCATCCATCGGATTGCTTGGCCCAGCCCAGCGCGAAGGTCGCCCCTGCGGTTGTCGCAGTTCCTGTTACCGAGACATTCGCATGTACCGGCCCTTGCACAGTCCCACCGGACGGATTTGGCACAACCACTTGCATCTTGCCATTGGCAGGATCAGCATGCGCTGTCCGTGCCGTGAATGCACTCCCCACCATTAGCAGCAGCATCATCAGCGCCCATAGCCCACACCAGCCTTTGCCAATGATGTGTTGCCCCCTGCGTCGCATGCCTGTTCCCTCCGTTGCTGGCCACTCGCGCTATTGCGTCCGGTGTGCCCGTGTGGCCCCATTATAGCCTGCTCCGGCTCATCTCACGCCGCCCAGTATAACACGAAGTACGGGCTACGCCATCGTTCTTCCCCAATATGCCGCGACTCTGCCCCACTCTGCTCGAATATACCCGCATTTGACCGGCTGCCGTGGGTCTGATAGAATGACCAGGATAAGTGTCCGTGCCAGAAGCGAACGGGCACACGACGATTGAGTACGGCAACTGGAGGATGGCAGGATCCATGGATAAGATCGTCGCCTGGTTATTTACGGACCCGGTTTCAGCGGGCGCTAGCACGCCTTCTGGTCATCCGGAGACCTTTCACTTTTATCTGCCCTGGATGATCTTCTGCGGACTTGGCCTGCTCATTCCACTCTACTACGCGCTCGAAGGACGCAGACGCTTCTTTGGTCATCATACGCTGCACAAGTATCTCATGACCAAGTTCATGAATCAGCTCTGGCCGCTCGCACTCGTCGGCTGGATTCTGATTGGCGCGCGTTATGCGCTCGACTCCTCGCTCTTCGCGTGGCGTATCTGGCGCTATGGCTGGCTGGTCTGGCTGGCGATCATCGCCATCTACTGGGCCCTCTACTTCACCCGCCACTATTCCGGCCATCTGGAATACTACCGGCAGGAGCGCATCAAAGCGCAATACCAGCCACAGCCCAACCCGAAGAAGCGCGCCGCGAAGGCTGGCCATCGCTAGCCACCCTATGGCGCAGCCGCGCTACCGGTTTCGTTCCGCACGCCGCGATTCCGAACAGGGATTGCGGCGTGCCGTCTTTCCTGCATTTCCCGCAGATTTCTTCCCGCATCTCAGCGCCGATATGCTCTACAATGAATATGCGCTGGCACTGGTAGTGATAGTTGGTAGTGAGTAGTAGTATCCTTGCATCAGCTCCGTGCGAGCGGACGACGACATTTGGAGCATCTCATCTATGCGCCCCACAACATCGTCGGGAACCCCAGACCGAACATCTCCCCGGCTGAAGCGCGGCGAAATCTCCCGGCTTAGCGCCACGCTCTTCGGCACGACCCCGCTGGCGGCGCCCTGCCACGCCTGGGCCATCGAAAGCCCGCGCTTTGCTGCCTTCCTCGACACATACCAGGGCAAAATTGGCAAGAAGCTCCGGGGTATCACAGCGAACGATGGCTACTTTGATCTGCTGGCGGAACTCGACGTGGCGCGCAGGCTCCTGACTGAGCGTGCTTTCACGCTCGTCTATGAGCCATATCTCGCGGAGCGCCAGCGCGGACCCGACTTCGGCGTCACCTTCAAGACGCATACATCGTTCACGGTCGAGGTGCGTCATCTTCGTCCACCCACGACCCATGACGACCTGCGCCTGGCTGCCGTTCTCTCGGAGAAGCTGCGCCAGCTGCCCGCGTCAACTATGAACGTCCTTGTGTTGAAGAACGGGAGCGAGCATGTGATCGCCGCGGAGCACCTGCGCGCCGCGCTCAATGGGGTGGCTGCGCTCGCTCAACAGCGAGACGACGACGCCTGCAGGCGAAGAGGCTTTGCCGATGCGCGTGACCTGCTGCGGCGTCTGGAGCGTCTCAGCGCCGTCGCTGTGCTGGCGCCATCCTCGCCTGTGCTCTACGAGCATCCCCGCGCGCGTCACCCACTCTCAGCGGACCTGCGCAAAGCGCTCGCCCGCGTATTCGCCTGATCTCCTCTGCTCCGCTCGACGCCTCGGCGCAATGCGACCTGGCCTACCGCCCGATGGCGCGCATCAGGATGATGGAGAGCTCGAACAGGACGGTAAACGATGCGGCGATGATGAGGGGGCTGAAAGGATCAGCGCCAGGCGTGATGAAGCAGGAGAGGAACCACAGCGCAAAAAGGATGTAGAGCCGCTTCTGCCGCAGGATGGTACTGTTGATGATGCCGACTACTGACATGAATGTCAGCACGAGCGGCAACTCGAAGACAATCGCGAACGCCAGCAGGAAGTACGTCACAAACGTGAAGTAGCTATCCGCGTCGGTCAGCAGAATGAACCGGTCGTTGCCGAAATTGACCAGCCAGTCAATTGGATAGCGCAGCACGATAAACCCGACGGTGATGCCAACGAAGAACAGGCCGACGCCCAGCAGCGTAAAGGGCAGGGCGTACTTGCGCTCGCGGCGGGTCAGCGCGGGAGAGATAAACGCCCACGTCTGGTAGAGGATGACCGGCGAGGCCACCATAATGCCGACGGCGATTCCTACCTTGATCGCGACCATAAACGGCTCGCCGATATCGTGGGCCACCAGTTGGCCTTGGGCCGCACCTGGCAGTTTGTTAGCGGCGGCAGGGAGGGGCAGCAAGAGGAAACCGATGATTCGATCCCAGAAGATAAACCCAACGACAGCGCAAGCGGCCACCGCGATCCCAGCCCTGATCATCCGGGCGCGCAACTCTTCGAGGTGCTCGATGAGCGTCATCGTACCGCCTTCGGGCTCCTCATCTCCGGCGGTCTGGTCGAATTGGTGCAGTTCTTCCGCTGCCATTGTTTCCTCCCCGGACTGCGCATCCAACCGTACTTGGACTAGCGCGCGCCGACTTAATCCTTGGGAGTTTCAGCCGGGCTCGTGCTCACCGCCGAGGCAGATGGCAACTCAGGAGCGGCCTGAGAGGTCGCGGGCGGGACTGCCCCGGTAGGCTCCGGCTCCTTCACCTCGCGCATCGATCGCTGGAACTCCTTGATCGTTTTCCCAATGGAGGATCCCATCTCGGGGAGCCGCTTCGGGCCAAAAATCAGGAGCGCGAGCGCCAACAGTACGAGTAGGTCGTACCAGTGTAAACCACCAAACATAAGCTTCCGCTCCATTTCCTGTGGTCGAGGTGCTGGCATCCCCAATGACCTTGCCAGGTATTCACCTCATATATGAGCGATTATACTCCACCCGGGGAACACGTGGGTAGCAAAAGAGGCTATGCCGCAGCCAATTGCGCTGAACTTCGGATGCTGATCCTGCTTGGAATATCTCGCCAGGTGTGGCCGCGATGCGCTCTCTCGACCGCGCCCCTTGCCTCCTCACACAGCGCTCAGCCAGGAGCCATCACATTCCTTCGGCGTGCTGGCGCCGTCGTCTGCCGCAGTGTCACCATACCCACTCAACCCACTCAACCCACTCAACCCACTCCCGAACACTTCACGATCAGCAGCAAAGTTCATTCCAGGACAACGGGCTGGATATTGACACTCCGCATAGGCTAAAGCCGTAGCGGATTCTCAGGCAACGCTGGTGGCAACCCACTACGTTAGCGCCTGAAGGGCCTGCCCGGCCCCAAGAGGCGTTGCAAACTCCCTGGGCGAGTGTGACCTCTAAAGCAACCCAGATCACCGTTTGGCACCGACTTCCAAAGGACGTTAGTGCTTTTACCCACGGGAACGATTTACCGTGGAACCCGCAAACACTATTCACGTTGGTGAAGGTGCAAAGTGCCTGTGGCAGTATTCTCGCACAAGCGAGCGAGAGCGGCAATCTTCACGGGCTTCTGGCTGAAGCCAACGCAAGCCCTTCCATCCGTATGGCCTCAAGGCACAGCGGCTTTACAGGCTGGATAGTAACGAGCGGTTGCGGCCCGCTTTTCGTGAGCGCCTGCGCTGGCTAGGTGCTATGGCACGCGAGCACTGGTCCTGCCTGGCGTCTTCTCAATACAGCCAGGCGATGCAAACGTTTTGGCGCGAACGGCGTTATTGCATACAGGCAAAGTACTCTTGCGGTAGCAGATATGGCTGTGGGTCTATCGGCATTTCCACGTATCTCCGGCGATTCGTTCTTGCTGGCGCATCTTCACAACAGAGAGGAAGCACAAGCGCATGGCAGTTCACCTGACCCGGCGAATCCTTCCACTGAGCCTCGGCGCGGCACTCCTGGCCGCCCTCGCATTCGGTATGATAGCGCGAGGAATCCCCACCCACGCGCAAGGTCAAACCTCCTCGACGTCCTCGCAAGCGCAGAACGTCTGTATTGGCCACCATCCACAGGAATACGTCTGGTATACGCATAGCTGCACCGGTCACGATGAGCCGGAGCTCGACCCCGTTTCCGATAGCCCTGGCTCCGCACGCGACATCACCTGGACTGTTGTGCTGCCGACAGACGGCGCAACCCCCGTCGATAGCGTTGGGCCAACCTTCTGGATTGGCGGCACCGTCACCGACCCGAACAGCCTCTTCAACCAGGCCTTTCTGGAGCTGCAGTTCTATCCCAACAGCATGCTCAAGGGGTGCTCATCGGGCGGCGGCTTCAATGTCACCTATGCTCCGGGCGTCTATACCGCCTGCTCACCTGTCTGGAGAGTCTCGCAGCATGGAGACTCCGAGTCCGCCGCGTTCAATGCCATGCTGACGGATTCGGCGAGCGGCGGGCCGCTCCTCATGCACGCGGGCGACACCATCACCGATCACCAGTACGTCACTGCCGCGCAGGATGGCATGCACATCACGGTGAGCGACCTCACGACAGGCCATAGCGGCACGATCATCCTGAACAGCCAGGCCGATGGCCCGCTGATGCCCGCCTACGATACCCAGACTATTGGCAACGCGCTCAAGTGGGGCCTGGTCTACGACACACCCAATAGCCTCGTCTGGGAGATTGGGCATACCAGCCAGTTTGCCCAGCCGCCCTCGCAGTTCTGTGTGCCGGGAAGCGCCACAAAGCCGCCGTGCGATTCCTATAATCTGCCGTCCTGGCTCGGCTTCTCGCCTCTGCTCGTGAAAGATGTGACGTTCGGTGACGGTAGCAAGCCGAAGCACTGGGCAGCGGTAAGCGATTATGGCGGCGAGGCCGAAGTCAACCAGTATTGCGGGGCAGCCAACTACGGCCAGCCGTTCTGCGTCTACCCCTGGTTCGCCTATAACGCATCTGCGAAGGTCTTCACCTACGGCGGCAACTATCCCGGCACGACCAAAGACTTTGGCGAGGCGCTGCAATTCGCCCAGACGACGGAGTGTCCAAGCCCAAGCGGCCCCAACACCACGTACTGTGCTACCATCCTGCAATAGCCACCGCACTCCATACACAGGCATGTAAGCGTGTGTCCCTCGCTGGGACACGCGGTGGTTGTACTCGTTTCGGTCCGCGTTGTCCTGGCGCATGCTCGTTCAATCATGGTTCCATCGTCATCCAGTTGCTGTCTGGCAACGAGGGGCGTGGGGCTGGCTGCACCAGCCAGAGCGAGACATGCGCTGATGGCATCGTTTCGTTGACCCCGGGCATGAGGTGCTCCTGCAACTGTTCACCTCGTCATCATCTCGCGGGGTAGCGCTAAAGGCCGCGTAACACGAGACCGAATCTTCCGCCCTGCCTGTAGCGTACCCCTCGCATGCCCCGTCGCTATCCTCCAGGCGTTACGCAGATCAGCGGGTGATTGCTGTTACAATGTTGACTATTTTGCTAGGATATATGCACAATAGAGAAGGCGGCTGACCTGGGATCTGTTCACCGTGCGGCGCGATACATCTGGAAAAGGACGGATTTCCCGGCACGGTCAGACAACGGATCACGGCATCCATCGCAGGAAATATGCATTGTGCGGCATATGAGGAGGAATGAGCATGGCAGACACCGCGACAGGCACAACCACGGAGACTACAGCATACACGCATCCAGAGGTGCTGGTAACGACAGAATGGGTCGCCCAACACCTCAACGACCCGTCGGTTCGTATCGTCGAGGCCGATGAGGACCCGCTGCTCTATGAGGCAGTTGGCCACATCCAGAATGCCGTCAAGCTCGACTGGCATACTGATGTGCAGGACCCGGTGCGGCGCGACTTCGTGGATAAAGCGGCATTCGAGGCGCTGATGAGCCGCTATGGTATCAGCAACGATACTACCGTCGTGTTCTATGGCGACAAGAACAACTGGTACGCCGCCTATAGCTACTGGCTCTTCAAGATGTATGGCCACAGGGACGCCCGGCTGATGAACGGGGGGCGCACGCTTTGGGAGGCTGAAAACCGCCCGTATACCAAAGAGGTTCCGCAGTTCGTGCCGACCACCTACACTGCGCAGCAGCCTGATCTTTCCATCCGCGCCTTCCGCCGCCAGGTCGAAGGGCTGCTGGATGGAGAGCTGGTGAGCGGCGCAGCGGCGCTGGTGGATGTGCGCTCGCCCGACGAGTATACCGGCAAGCTGGTACACATGGTGAACTATCCGCAGGAGGGCGCATCGCGCGGAGGGCATATCCCCGGCGCGCAGAACATTCCCTGGGCCACCGCCGCCAACCCGGACGGCACCTTCAAGTCTGCCGACGAGTTGCGCGCCATCTATGGTGGCAAGGGCATTACTCCTGACAAAGAGGTGGTCGCGTACTGCCGCATTGGCGAGCGATCCGCGCATACCTGGTTCGTGCTGACCCAACTGCTCGGCTATCCCAACGTGCGCAACTATGACGGCTCGTGGACGGAGTGGGGCAATCTGGTCGGCGCGCAGATCAAGCAGGGCGAGGAAGCCTGATCCGCCGCGAAACGACTGGACGCGGTATACTGCAAGGTGGCCACTGGGAATTCCGGTGCGCCGCCTTGTCCGTCTCACGGCAACGCCACATCAGGAACACATGATCATTGCATAGAGAGAACACTGGGAAAGAGGGTCTTATCGATGAGTATGGATCGCCAGGAAGCCATCGAATTTCTCGTCGATCACTACAATAACCCGCGCAACCGGGGCAAACTGGAAAACGCCGATATCGATCAGACGGGGGGCAATCCAGGCTGCGCCGACAAGGTGGAGATGTTCGCCACGGTAGACCCGGAGGGACGTATCGAAACCGTCTCCTTCGAGGGCGAGGGCTGCACAATTAGTATGGCTGCCGCATCCTATGTGACTGAAATGGTGCAGGGGATGACGCTAGAAGAGGTCGAACAGCTGAGCTTCGAGACGCTCATAGACGATCTTGGGCGCGAAGTGGTGATGGCTCGCCCCACCTGCGCTACGGTTGCCCTTGGCACACTCAAGCAGGGCGCGCACGAGCTACGTATGAAGCGGCTGGCGGCTCAAAAATAGCGCGAAAATACCCCTCCCCGATACAGGGAGGGGTGAGGGAGCGCTGCTATCTACCCGTCCCCGCGATTGATGTATTTGTACGCCTCGGCGTATTCCATCTCGTGGCCGTACTTGCGCGCGCCATTGGCTGTCTCCTTGGCCCACTGGCGCATCATCTCCGTCGGATCCCAGTCGCGCATCTGGCTCTTGTGGGCCTTGAGTGCCGCGATCTTCTGCTCCATATAGCTACTGATATCCACCCAGCGGTCAGGCTCAGACGTGCCTGAGATGTAGACCTCCTTCACCTCGTGCGGCTCCAGGCCCTCTGCGGCCAGTTCCGGGAACGCCAGCCGTGTGCCCGCCACCGGAATGATTGCGCCGAGCGTTGCCTCGCCCGCGATGCGATGGTCAGGATGGTTGACGTACCCCTGCCCACTCCAGTAGCGCGTCGGGTCCTGGCAGATCACCACGTCGGGCTTCACGCGACGAATTACCCGCGCGATATCCGAGCGAAGCTGCAGGGTCGGCTCCAGCCGGGAGTCCTGATAATGCAGGAAGATCACCGGATGCTTCACCCCCAACGCGTCGGCGGCGGCCTGCGCCTCGACCTGCCGTTTCGCGGCAAGCTGCTCGCTGGTAATCTCTTTGTCGCCCTGGTCGCCCGCCTGTCCGTCGGTAATCAGGCAGTAATAGATATCGCGGCCTTCCGCGGCCCAGCGTGCCAGCGTCCCGCCACTGCCAAACTCGCCGTCGTCGGGATGGGCCATCACGATCAGCACGCGCTTGGGTGTAGCAGCATTCTGCGCTCCCTGTGTTTCCGCCGTATCGGTCATATGGACAATCCTGTCTCCTCGAAAGAACGGGCCGCGCCCCGTGGCTGCGGCCCAGACTCCTACCACAACTATACGAAGTATAGCGTCTGAAGGCGCCTGCCGTCAGCGAAACAGATCGGTACAATCACGCAGGCGCATTGTGAGCACTGCCACATATTCCTGTCCCCTCAAAGGGTATGCTGAAAACAGCATTCACAAAAGCATGGCATGTCCTGCTCGCCCGCCATCATCCGTTCTGACTTATCCCCATCCGTCATCGAAACGGTATGGAGATCGCGATCATCAGTCCACATTCTTCTCGTGGTGCCTTTGAAAGGAAGTATGCTATGTTTCCGCGTCGTACCGCTCCTTTCTCGCGCGTCCGCAGGTTAGCGCACCCTCTGGCGCTCGGATTGCTCGCTGCGCTGCTCGCTCTCTCAGCGTGCGGCGCATCTCCTGGCGGCTCGGACTCAGGCCTGGGCGGCGCTGGAGATACCACCCCAACGGCGGGCAGTCCCGCGTCCACCGCGACGGTTGCGCCGACCGCCACGACGAATCGCCCCAGCGGCAATCCAGTCCTGGTGTATTTCTCGAAGCATCCCGACTCGGACAGCAACGTCAACGCCGTCTTTCCGGTACACCGCGTCTCGCCGGATCTCGGCGTCGCCCGGTTTTCCCTGCAACAGCTTATCGCTGGGCCAACGTCCTCGGAGAAGGCAATGGGCCTTTACACGGAGCTGACCGCTTCGCTCAGTGGTGCCTCCAATTGCGGCGGACCTGATTTCCAGCTCTACCCCGACCACAAAGGCACAACCGTATCGGCGCCGGGCACGATGACGATCAAGTTTTGCCGCGCTATTCAGCTTGCGGGCGACCTCACTGGCGCGCGCATCACTGCCGAGATCGACAAGACGATGTTGCAGTTCTCCAACATCCACCAGGTGGTCATTCTGAACAAAGATGGCGGCTGCTTCAACGATCTCCAGGGCGCTAACGCCTGTCTGAGCTAGCGCTTGGGCGCGGGAGTCCACACATCGCGGCGGGGTAGAAGATGTAGAACATGGATGGCCTTCGCCGTCTTGCTGATATCACAGTCGTCTCTCAATATGACTCATCCATTTGGCTAAACGTGAACAACGAGTTCCCTCGCTTCGTCAATTAGAGTGGTGGCATGCGCCCGGATATGCGCCTTCAGGTGATGTATTCTGGCCATGCCACGATGATTCGTCTTCAGCCCAACGGGCGCCGTACGTGAAGCGCTGACAGATTCATTGGCATACTCACAGGGCATGATTTTTGCAAGCTGCCGTGCTAAGAGCATCGCTGTGGTGAAGGATACGGGAGAGGGTGTGCGCACATGGACGATAGTACGATAACCCAGAGCGCAGTGTCGTCGGAGCGACCATTGGAACAACCCCAATACGCCATTGGCGCTCCAGATGCCACTGAGGAAGATACATTGGTTTCTCGTGCTGCTACCACGGTGAACCTGTGGCGCGACCGGACCGCGCGGCGGCTCGGACCAATACGCCGGCTACCCCGGTGGGCCGTTGTGGTCATCGTCGTAGTGCTGCTCGCCATCCTGCTGCCCAGTATGGTGGCGGTCGTTTCCGCTGCTCAGGACTATTCGACGCTCAAGAGCCTGGGGCAGTCCGGCGTGCGCCATCTGCTCAACGCCAAGAACGATCTCTCTGGCCTGCTGGACGGGGTCACGTCCAACAATACCTCGCTCACCTCGCTCCTCGATGGCGAGGCGCTCGGCGATGCGCCTTATACCTACTTTCTCCAGCGGCAAGGCGGCACACTCGATCAAGCCACTATTACAATTCACCCTTCCTCAGATATGCCGAAGTCCATCAAGGCTGCGACGTATCATCAGGTGATTGACACGAATACGGCGCTCACGCTTGGCGACAAGACGGCGACGTCCTCCAACGCAACGGCGACGCCAACGGCGACGCCCACTGGAACCGCAACCGCCACCCCAACCGGGGAGGCCAGTAAGGGCTTTACTTTCGACCCGGTGGCCATCAACCGCGCGATCTCTGAACTACATGCCGCCCAGCGCGACTTCCAGCAGTTGCGGAACAGACTGACGCATCCCGATTGGGTGCTCTCGCTCGCGCCGCGTGTTCCGGGCGTTGGCTCGCAGGTGGATAGCGTGACGAAGCTCGCGAATGTTGGCTATGACGCGGCAAGTCTGGGTGTGGTGCTGGCGGACTCCGCCAAGCCGCTGGTTGATCGTGTCCACGCTGCCAGTGCCGCTGGTAACGGGAATAGCGAGTTGATCACCCAGAGCGATGTGGAATCGCTCCAGAAGGGGCTGGCGCAGGGCCAGATCATCTTCAATCGCATCCAGCAGGATCTCGCGGGCGTCCAGGTGGACGGCTTGCCCATCAGCGCCTCGCAGAAGGAGCAGTTGCGCACAGCCATCGAGCTGATGCCGCGCTTCAAAGATATCTTCACCCAGTCCAACGATTACCTCAGCATGATCGGATGGCTGGCTGGCGCCGATGCTCCGCGCCACTTCCTGCTACAGACGCTCGATAAGGGCGAGTTGCGCGGAACGGGCGGCTTTGAGGGGTTCTACAGTATCCTGACCATTGATCACGGCAAGGTTGCGCCGATTACGCTGCTGCGCGCGAATGATATCGACTATGGCAAGGCTGGCTGCGGGAAGGGCGTGAACAACTGGGCCATCAACAATCCCGCGCCGCAAGCCTACCGCGGTTGGTGGCCGTTCGCCAACTGGGGCCTGCGCGACGCGAATCTTAACTCCGACTTCCCGACCTCGGCGAAGCTCATCATGGATGCCTACAGCCACGAGGCATGCAGCAACGTGGATGGCGTCATCCAGTTCACACCTGATGCTATCGCCAGCGTGCTGCGGGTTACTGGTCCGCTGGTCGTGCCGATCTTCAATGAGAAGGTGACGGCGGATAACCTCGTAGACAAGATTCATTTCTACGAGGAGAGCGCCGCGGGCATTGCCAGGGCGCGGGCGGTCCTCAACGACTATACGACTTCGCAGAACACGATTCGCGTCCGCTTCACCCAAGAGCTTGAGAAGATGCTCGAAGATCACGTGCGCCACCTGCCCAAGAGCGAGCTGATCCCGATGGCGAAGCAGTTCCTGGCTGATTTGCGTTCCAAGGAGGTGCAGATCTACTTCAACGACAAGGCTCTCGAAAAGCAACTGAGCAAGATGCATGCGGATGGCGCGATTGACACAACGTCCGGAATCGACGGCCTCTTCGTTTCGCAGGTGAATGTCAGTATCTCGAAGGCATCACCCTACGTTGCCACAACGATCAAAGACGACGTTACGCTCGACACCAAAGGCGGCGCGACCCACCATCTGCGGATAGCGATCAAGAATAATATCCAGAACTATTCCCAGGCGGCTGGTTTCCTGACTTATCGAGACTATGTGCGGATCTATGTGCCTGCCGGGGCACAACTCAAGTATGCCGACGGTTTCGATTCCGGCACAGTGATGTGCACGGGACCCGCGGATAGCACCAAACCGGGTGATCCGCACAATCCTCCCCCACCACCCAGCACCACCCCTACCTGCGGGGCGAATCCGTATCCTGGTGGCGAGCGTGTCTGCCCGGCGGGCGGCTATCTGCCCACAAGCCAGGGGTACTACATCGTGCAGCCTGGCAGCGCTCCTGGCACCCTGAATGAGGTTGGGGGGCCAACGGCGACGACGAGCGACGTGCCCGGCCTGACGATGTGGGGCGGCTATGTCGTCATCCCGCAGTACTGCACCGCCAACCTGACGCTGACCTACTACGTCCCGAATGTGGTGAACAAGGCCGCGCTCTCCGGTGGGCAGGCGACGCCAACAAGCAGCGCCTCCACCGGTGATCTGCTCGACCCGCGCAGGCGCCCAGCGGCATAGCGGCCATCTCCTCTCCGCTCACCGCGAGCAGATACAAAAAGCCCCCTCCCAGGGCAGGGAGGGGGTGCAGGGAGTGCGGTTTGGCCAGCGCGC
This sequence comes from Ktedonobacterales bacterium, assembly GCA_036378295.1. GTDB lineage: Bacteria > Chloroflexota > Ktedonobacteria > Ktedonobacterales > JADMIN01 > DAHUXT01. The sequence goes on along the minus strand of DASUWS010000232.1, from coordinate 38,232 downwards.
TACTGCGTGTTATCCATGCCCTGGCAGACCTCATAGAGGAACCAGGTGCGCCGCTCGGTCTGGTCGATGATGATCTCTAGCTCGCTCGCTGTCGCCACGTCGCGATGCTGCTCGCAGACCTGATGCGCTGCCCGCTGCATCTTCGCCAGATGCGCGTTATCGTCCATCAGCCGCCGCGCCATCTCGCCAGGTGGCACGAATTCGTCATTATCATCCTGAATGGTCTGTAACTGGCTGATATGGCCAATGCTGCGGATTGTCGTGCCGCCAATGCGCCGAACCCGCTCAGCCACTGTGTCAATCGAGGTGAAGATCGCCTCGGCGTGCTCGTCGAAGAGCAGATGGTAGTCGCGGAAGTGCGAGCCGGAGAGATGCCAGTGGAAGTTCTTGGTCTTGACGTAGAGGGCGAAGGCATCCGCGACCAATGGGTTGAGCGCTTCGGTAATCGCCTTGACATCGTCCTGGGATAGATCGGTTGGTGTGGCCAGTTGCTTGGGCGCGGGATAGGTCTTCACGCGCGCGCTGGCGTGCGTCCGGGTAGCCTGCTGCGTTGTCATGTGTACATTTCTCCAGAGTCTGGTACAAGGAGTTACATGGCCAATGTCACGAAAGTAGTTTTGTAGCACAAGATGGGCCAGGACACACACGCACGAGCAAGAAATAGTAAGCCCCTCTCCGGTGTGGAGAGAGGCAAAGATGCAAACCCGCCAGAGCCAGGTGCCTACTTATTGGCCGCGTCAGATCGTCTGGGGCTGCGCACAACGAAGGAGATGATCGTGGTCAGGATCGAGTAGAGGATCGAACCCACGATGACCGCGAACAGGCTCGTCACCTGGAAGTCTGGGGTGATGAGCGATGCCAGCCAGAAGAGCACCGCATTGATCACCAGCAGAAAGAGGCCGAGCGTCACGATGGTGATGGGGAACGTCAGCAGCCTGAGGATCGGGCCGATGACCGCGTTGAGAATGCCAATCACCAACGCCGCCAGGATAGCGCCTGCAACCGTCGCGTGGATATCCTTCAGCAGCCACGCGACACCAAGCAGCGCGAGAGCATTCAATGCCCACCGCAGCAAGAACAAACCGAATCTCATGGCATGGACCTCCCTCATCTCTCCAATCTGCTCCAGGCATGCGGATACGTAGCGCACCCGTTCAGGCACGTGCTACCACACGGCTGCCCTGTTGTCCAGGAGAGCGGCAACGAGTGCTTGATAGCTCCCCTCGTCATGTGATACAGTTGCGCTATACGGCTGTGATGGGAACCGTTTGGTTGTTGCCAGCGATGCAGAGAGCGGCGCGTATGCTGCGAGCGCCGACGCGGACCAGCCCGACAGACCTCCCAGAGCCACCCGGTGAACCTGCGCCGATCCTATGCCGATCCTATGCGCTCAGTAGCCGGAGTCGGGATGCGCCCGTTAGCGCGCGAATGGTCAGCGTATCATGGCTGGCCAGAGAGGCTCCGTTGCGTATGGTTCGCATCGCAGTGCACCGGAGCGAATGGTGGTGGCACCACGAGCCGGCGCGTAGGCCCTCGTCCTCCAGAATTGTGAGGATGAGGGCTTTTTGTATGCGCATTGATTGCATGCGCATTGATTGTACGCGCGCCACCCCATCCCAGCCCGTTGTGTTCCCCCTCCCCGACACGGAGAGGGGACAGTTTCAAGGAGAGACATGCGATGGATGACGACGACGATACCGGGGACGCCAACCCGGGGGGAGACGCCTGAGAAATGCGTGATGCCAGTGTGGCTGGTCTGCCAGGGGCGTCCTTCCCAGCATCAACAGCAAACAGGATGGCAGGCCAGGATTAGCACACGCATAGGAGCATTCTCATGCCTACACCGACAGATCTGTCGTCTTCCATTTCTGTCCCGTCCAACTCGCGCATTCCCTCCAGCGAGGTCGCCGCGCACGTTGGCGAGCGCGTCCAGATAGCGGGCTGGCTGCATGCATTGCGCCGTCTGGGCGGTATCAGCTTCCTCATCCTGCGCGATGGCTGGGGCATTGTGCAGGTAGTCGCCGCCACAGAGGATGAGTTGGCGCCGCTGCGTGCCGCGCACGCTGGCCCCGAGAGCGTCCTGCTGGTGGAGGGGGTTGTGGCGACCGCCAGCCAGGCGCCCGGTGGCATCGAATTGCGGGAGCCGCGCATCACTGTGCTCACCGCCGTCACCGAGACGTTGCCTGTCACGCTGGGCAAGCGCGAGCTGAAGGCGAACCTGACAACGCTGCTGGACGAGGCGGTCATCACCACGCGCCATCCCACGCGCCGCGCCGTCTTCCGTCTTGGGGCGAGCGCGATGGCTGGCTTCCGCGAAGCGCTCAGCGCGCGCGGCTTCACCGAGATACAGTCGCCTAAGCTGGTCGAATCGGCCACTGAGGGCGGGGCCAACGTCTTCGCGCTGGACTACTTTGGCCGTCCCGCGTATCTGGCGCAGAGTCCGCAGTTCTACAAGCAGATCATGGTTGGCGTCTTCGAGCGCGTCTTCGAGGTTGGGCCGGTTTTCCGCGCCGAGCCACACGACACCACGCGCCATATCAACGAGTATGTCAGCCTGGATATGGAGATGGGCTTCATCGAGAGCCACTTCACCGTCATGGCGGTTGCTCGTGAGGTGTTGGCGGCGATGATGGAGCGATTCCGCGCCGCCAATGCCGCTGACCTTGCCTTGCTGGGCGTGACGCTGCCAGAGGTGCCCGCGGAGATTCCACATATTCACTTCGCTGAGGCACAGGAATTGATCTTCCAGTTGCACGGGGTGGACGTGCGAGGCGAGCCGGACCTCTCGCCACAGGATGAGCGCTGGCTCGGCGAGTGGGCACGCGCTGAGCACGGCAGCGACTTCCTCTTCGTCACGGGGTATCCTATGAGCAAGCGCCCATTCTACACGCACCCTGATCCCGCTCGGCCAGGGTACTCCAACTCGGCGGACCTGATCTTCCGCGGAATGGAGTTGATGACTGGTGGGCAGCGGCTCCATCGCTACGGAGACTATCTGGCGGCACTGGCTGAGCGCGGCATCTCGCCGGAGCCATTCGCCGATTATCTGGAAGCATTCCGCTATGGTATGCCTCCGCATGGCGGCTTCGCCATCGGGCTGGAGCGTCTGCTCACGCTGCTCACCGGATTGCCGTCAGTGAAGCTGGCGACACTCTTTCCGCGCGATATTAATCGCTTGCGCCCATAGAGAGGCGGACCTCTCCCCCTACCCCCTCCCCCCGCGAGGGGAGGGGCCGCAGACGAGCAGAGCGGCCAACGGGCAACGTTTCTGGTTTCCCTCTCCCCGTGGGAGAGGGGGTGGGGGTGAGGTCTGGGGAGACTAGCGGAGCATCGCCCAGATATGCGGGCCGCCGTCGTCAATGGCGTCCTCAGCGACGACTCGGAAGCCGAAGCGCTGGTAGAGTGTGATATTCGCCTCGTTCTCGGTTTCCAGGTAGCAGGACAGCCCATCAGCATCAATTCGCGCGAGCATCGGGCGAAGCAGCCGCGAGGCGACACCCTGGCGCTGGTGTGACGGCTCGACGCCAATCTGTGAGAGATACCAATGTTTGCCAGGCATGCATCGCGTGTGCAGCGCGGCCGCGGTGCCCTCGACCGCCATCATGCGCCGCAGGGTGGGCCAGCCCAGCCGTAGCGGCACCCTGAGCATGCCCGCGCGCACCATCCGCCAGAAGGTGAAGGTGGGATGTTCCGGCGGCAACCAGATCGCCGCGCCCGCGAATCCCGGTGTGGCATAGACCTCGCCATAGCGGCAGCCGTAGCGCACATTGAAGCTGATCAGCCACGGCAAGATACGCCGCCGCTCGTTGGCGTCCGGGATGGCGTAGCGCATGAGCGGGTCATCCTGAAACGCCCGCGCCAGCGCCACCGCGACTCGCCGTACATCCACTTCACCGATACGCGTGAGATCCGCAAGTCTGTGTGTATCCATTGTCGCCCTGGTTGACACCATCCAAGCATCTGCTGATGCGTCCGCTCGCTCACTACACCTATGATAACGCCCACTGTATCGGCTGTGCGTGGGCGACGCGTTTCCGCCCTCGATTTGCCTGAGGAATAGGCCACCCGCCGCTCTCCGCTGCGAGGTGTCTCGCGTGATACAATATTCCCGGTGCGCCGGGGCCGAAACAGGCGCGTATTGGCCTGCCTCTTGAGCCTCGGTGAGCGGTGCGCGGCAATGGGGCCGCGTCCTGGGCTGTTTCCAGATTTTCGCTCTGAGGAGGTTACATTCCCATGGCAATTCGCGTAGCGATCAATGGGTTCGGGCGCATCGGGCGCCAGAGCCTGAAGGCAATGCTGGAGCGGCATCCCTCACAAATCGAGGTCGTTGCGATCAACGATCTCACCGATAGCGAAACCAACGCCCATCTCTTCCGGTACGACTCCACATATGGCCGCTTCAACGGTGAAGTCAAGGTGCTCGACGACAACGACCTTTCGATCAATGGCAAGACGATCAAGGTCTTCCAGGAAAAGGACCCCGCGCAAATTCCCTGGGGCGACGTCGGCGCCCAGATTGTTATCGAAAGCACTGGACTCTTCACTGATGCCAGCAAAGCGAAGGCCCATCTGCGAGACAGCGTCAAGAAAGTGATCATCTCAGCGCCTGCCAAGGGCGAAGATATCACCATCGTACTCGGCGTCAACGAAGACAAGTACGACCCCGCCCAGCACAATATCATCTCCAACGCTTCCTGCACCACCAACTGTCTGGCGCCTGCCGCCAAAGTCATCCAGGATACCTACGGCATCGACCGTGGCATGATGACTACCGTCCACTCCTACACCAACGACCAGCGCATTCTCGATGTCGTCCACAAGGATCTGCGCCGCGCCCGCGCCGCCGCCCAGAACATCATCCCGACGACGACCGGAGCTGCTCGCGCGCTCGCGCTGGTCATCCCGGAGCTCAAGGGCCGGTTCGACGGCTTCTCACTGCGTGTGCCCACCGCGACGGTCTCCGTGGTGGACTTCGTGGCGATGATCAATAAGAGCACGACCGTAGACGCCGTCAACGACGCCTTCAAGCAGGCTGCTGCGGGAAGCCTGAAGGACATCCTCGACTATACGGACGAGCCGCTGGTATCGAGCGACTTCCGTGGTGATTCCCATTCCTCGATCATCGATGGTCTCTCGACGATGGTGCTCGGTGGCAACATGGTCAAGGTCATCGCGTGGTACGACAATGAGTGGGGCTATTCCTGCCGGATCGCTGATCTGACCAGCTTCGTGGGCGAGAGGCTCTAGCTATGAACAAAGCCACCGTACGCGATGTGGATGTGCGGGGCAAGCATGTGCTGGTGCGCGTAGATTTCAATGTGCCGCTCGATGAGGGCGGCACAATCACCGACGATACACGCATTCGCGCGTCGCTCCCCACTATTCGCTATCTGCTGGATAACGGCGCCGCGGTCATTCTGATGAGCCATCTGGGCCGTCCCAAGGGCAAGGTGAACCCCACATACAGCCTCAAGCCCGTCGCAGAGCGGCTGAGCGAGCTGCTTGGCCAACCCGTGGCGCTCGCGCCGGATTGTGTGGGACCAGAGGTAACGGCCCAGGCGAAGGCGCTCCAGCCTGGCCAGGTGCTGTTGCTCGAAAACCTGCGCTTCCATCCCGAAGAAGAGGCAAATGACCCCAACTTCGCCCAGCAGCTTGCCGCGCTCGGCGATATCTACGTTAACGATGCGTTTGGCACCGCGCACCGCGCTCACGCCAGCACCGAGGGCGTCGCCCATGACCTGCCAGCCGTCGCGGGCTTCCTGATGGAGAAAGAGCTGAACTTCCTCGGCTCCGCGCTGGAAAACCCGAAGCGTCCCTTCGTCGCCATTTCCGGCGGCGCGAAAGTCTCTGACAAGATTGCCGTGCTGGATCGCCTGATAGATATCGCCGATGCCATCTTGATTGGTGGGGGTATGGCAAACACGTTCTTCAAGGCGAACGGGCTGTTCGTCGGCGATTCGCTGGTGGAAGACGATAAGCTCGACGAGGCGCGCCGTCTCGAAGCGAAGGCACAGGCCGCTGGCAAGCGTTTCGTGCTTCCGGTGGATGTCGCGGTCGGGGAGAAGTTCTCCAACGATGCCGAGCGCACGATCACGACGCCCGATAACATCCATGAGGGCTGGCGCATTCTCGACGTTGGCCCGCAGACGATTCTCGCGTTTGGCGAGGTGCTCGCCGATGCGGAGACGATCATCTTTAACGGCACGCTCGGCGTCGCGGAGTTCCCCAAATTCGCACAGGGAACCAACGCGCTGATTGCGCTGCTCGTGGAGCGAACCGAGGCTGGCGCGATCACGATTGTCGGGGGTGGCGATTCGGCGGCGGCGGTTGAGGCGGCTGGCGCAGCCGACAAGGTGACACATGTCTCGACGGGCGGAGGCGCGTCGCTGGAGTTCCTGGAGGGGCGCGAGCTGCCCGGGGTTGCGGCGCTACGCGACCGCGATGCGCGAGCTTGACGGTGACGGAGACGGAGGGATGGAGGAGGAATGCCGGTGAGTGATCGCAAGCCCATGGTAGCGGGCAACTGGAAGATGCATCTCGGCCCAACCGAGGCGCGCGACTTTGCCGCGAGCATGCTCAGCGAGCTGGTGACGGTGCGCGGCGTCGAGATTGTGCTCTGTCCGCCCACGATTTCGCTGCCCGCGGTGCATGCGGTGCTGACGGGGACGAACATCAAGCTGGGCGCGCAGAACATGTATTACGAAGAGCAGGGCGCCTTCACTGGTGAGGTTTCGCCGACGATGCTCCAGGGGCTGTGCGACTACGTCATCGTCGGCCATTCTGAGCGACGTACCTACTTTGGCGAGACCGATGATCTGGTGAATCGCAAGGCTGTGGCAGCCTTCGAGCATGATATCTGGCCCATCGTCTGCGTCGGCGAGCACCTCGAAGACCGTGACGCAGGCCGGACGGAGCGCGTCATCACCTCACAAGTCTATGGCAGCCTGAAGGGCCTGCCCGCGGAGCGCCTGAACGAACTGGTGGTAGCCTACGAGCCGGTCTGGGCCATTGGCACAGGACGCGCCGCGACACCTCTGGATGCCGCGGATGTTGCCGCGCTGATCCGCGCGCTGCTGGTGGAGATGTATGGCACGGTCGAGGCGTCGGGCGTGCGCGTGCTGTATGGCGGAAGCGTCACCACGGCGAACGCGGCTACATTCGCTGCCATTCCCGATATCGATGGGTCGCTGGTTGGCGGCGCGAGCCTGCGGCCTGATTTCGTCGAGATTGCGCGCCAGACACTTCGAGCAAAGAGCGCCTGATATGGAGCGGGAATATCCGGCGAACGGGCGTGTCGTGGCAGTCAGTAGCAGCGCGACGCATACCATGGCGAAACCTAACCAGGCGGAGATTCAACTGCTGGAGGGGCTGGGCGTCGCGGGCGACGCGCACGCGGGCACGACCGTCAAGCATCGCTCGCGGGTGCTGAAGAACCCATTTCAGCCGAATCTGCGCCAGGTACACCTGATTCACGCCGAACTCCATGATACATTGCGCGCGGCGGGCTTCGCCGTTGCGTTTGGGCAGATGGGCGAGAACATCACCACGCAGGGTGTGGACCTGCTTGGCCTGCCCACTGGTGCGCGGCTGCGGTTGGGCGAGCAGGCGATTATCGAGGTCACGGGCCTGCGTAACCCTTGCTCGCAACTGGATGGCATTCAGCGGGGTCTGATGGCGGCGGTGCTGGATCGCGACGCACAGGGCAACCTGATTCGCAAGGCGGGCGTGATGGCGGTGGTGATCGCTGGCGGTGTGGTGCGCCCGGGCGACTCGATCACCGTCGAGCTGCCAGCCGCGCCACATCAGCCGCTTCAGCCGGTGTGAAAGATACGGTTCAGGTGGGGCGATCCCCAGTGTGACATGGTTCAATGTGGCAGGGGAAAGCAATGCATCAGAGCATATCGAAACCAATCACGGTAGACTTGCCGGAGCGGGCGACCATCTTCGAGCTTACCATGACTTCACCCAGCGAAGGATGGCTGGTCGGGGGCGTCTTTGCCCCCGACTTCCATACGCTGCAATCTGGCCTGATTATGCGCTACCATGACCATGCGTGGCGGCCGGTTGATGACCCTCTCTCCATCGCTTTTCTGGATGGCATAGCTGTGATCTCTCCAGACGACGGATGGGTAACGGGATTCAGCCAGGACAAGAGCCGGAGCTACCTGCTGCGCTACGTCGATGGCCATTGGCGGCAGGTTGCGGTTCCATTTCAGCCGACAGGTGGGTCGTACTTTGGCGGCATCCGCATGCTCTCAGCGGATGAGGGCTGGATCGTAGTCAACCCGGAGAGGTCCTGGCGTGGCCAGATCAGGAGTCTGCTCCTGCATTACCAGAATGACACATGGACGCCGGTTACTGTTCCGACACCCCTGATATGGGATTTCGTGCCTGTTGGCCCAGATGACCTCTGGCTCGTCGGCAATGCGTCCACGAAGGGGCCTCACCGCAACGATTCGACGATTGGACATTACCAGCAGGGCCAGTGGACTGCCACACCCGCACCGGGCCGGGCCCTGCTTGGCGCTCTGTGCATGCAGTCCGCTACAACCGGCTACGCCACTGGATGGCAACCGTCCTTTTCTCGGGGGGCTTTACCCCCACCAGCGGTCGTGCTTCAGGATGACGGCACGGGATGGCACTCCATCCAGACTGGAGCAGACCCGGCGGCCCAGGAGATCGTACTCCTCGACCGGATGGACGCCTGGGCGTTCGTCAAGGTACACCCGAAAGAGTCTGATCCCCGTTGGCCGAACGATGTGATTGCCACCTCCCAACACGCATCTGGCACGCTGGACCTGTCATGGCAGAACGTAGACTGGCCCTTCACAGACATTACCCACATCGGCTCGATGGTCCGCGCGGCTCCAGGCGAGTACTGGGCTGCGGCACATTACGCGGTACCTCCCTACGCTGACGGAGATTTCCGCTGGGAGCTGCTCCACTTTGTGGATGGCGCATGGCACGAGTACCCGCCGCGAGCTGGTGGCGCAGGTCTTCGCCCGTAGCTACTGGCCTGCGCTGGCGCAAGATCACAGCATCTCTCCTGAGTGCTGGCCTCCCGCGTAGGCCGATCACCGACCAGGCGGCAGGGGCTAGGCGGTGTGCGCTTTGCCGGGTTGCGCTGTAGTGGCTGACGGGCGGGTGATGAGGATGCCGATCACGTCAACGACGAGTGCCGCGACGGCCAGGACGATGAAGAGGGCCAGTGGCAGGGCAATCCCAAAGAGATGATCGAGCGAATACAGCCCGGGTCCCGCGAGACCAACGGCAATGCTCATCGCTAGCAGCGCCAGTGGATACTCGAAGCCACCTTTCATATTGAAGAAGCCGTTGCTCCAGTGCGTCTTGATGGCCATAACCATCGCGCCAAGTGCGCCAGCGGCTCCGAGCGGTGTCAGGAAGCCGAACGCCAGCGCCAGTCCGCCGCCAATCTCGCCCAGAATGGCGAGGCTGGTCCACAACTGGACGGGCTTGTAGCCCTGCCGGCCAAATCCCTGCGAGAACTTCTCATATCCCGGCCCGCCGAACCAGCCGAAGAGCTTCTGTGTGCCGTGCGCGATCAGTGTCACGCCGGTGATAACTCGAATGATCAGAAGTGCCCAGGCAATAGTCATATCTCGTTCCCTTGTATGCGTCTACGCATGATGCTCATCAGCCCGGCTTGCAGAAATTGTTCCGCAGATCCAGGCTACAATTAGTAGCTTACGTAGACATAGTAAGACCGGAATCGTCGCGTGTCAAGTGTGTAGGCTACGAAAGGTAAGTGTGTGATACACTGGAAGAGAACAGTAGATTGAGCCTGGAGGGATCGTATGACCGAGCATGAGACGGGCGAGCAGGTGACCGACGGCATGTGCGGAACGCCCGGCACGACTCCAGCAGTCAGTGGCGCTTCGTGCACCCAGTTTCAGCGCGCCGTAGAGTTCATCGGGCGGCGCTGGAATGGCGCGATCCTGTTCGTATTGCTCAATGGGCCATGTCGCTTCAACGAGTTGCTCGCGCGCGTGCCGAATATCTCCGACCGTCTCTTGACCGAGCGTCTGCGCGAGCTGGAAGCCACGGGCATGGTGACACGCGAGGTGCAGCCAGGGCCGCCTGTGCGGGTTGTCTATGAGCTAACAGATGCTGGACGAGCCCTGAGCGATGTGATGCAGGCGGTCTCCACCTGGGCTCAACAGTGGATGCCTGGCGTCGCGGAGTGATAACAAACCCAGGTGAGTTGTTGCTTTGTGGGTGAGGGGAGAGCGCGCCGGAGCATGCAGGCTCCGGGCGAAGAGGGGTATTGGCCATTCGCCGCAGCATTGAGACGTGCTTCAGGGTTATGGCTCAGTCAGCATGGAACAGCAGGCGCGCCGCCGCGACTATGACGACGCCTGCCAGCAGTGCCGGGAGCAATTTGTGGGTGCGCGCGGCTATGAGGACCGTGGTTGCCGCGGCGATGAACCCCACCATGCCAGACGCCAGTAACGCCGGGGCAATCAGTGAGATCAGTACCGCGCCAGGAATGGCCTGCATCCACGCCTCGACGCGCTTCGTTGGGGTCACGCGCCCAAGCAGCCAGAAGCCGCTGACACGAGTCAGATAGGTAACGGCGCCCATGCCCAGGATGGCGAGCAGCGCGGCCAGATCAATCCGCATGGCGAAAAGCTCCCACCAGACTCCCGGTCAGGCCGCCCAGGAGGATATACCAATTACCGGAAAGCCAGTGTTTCGCCGCAATCGCGACGACCGCCGCCACCGCCCACGGCAGTAGATCCGATTTGCCGCGCCACAGCCCCACCAGCAGCACCAGAAAGACCGCAGTGAAGGCGAAGTCCAATCCCCACTGCGCGGGATTGCTCACCAGCCCGCTTGCCAACTCGCCAAGCGCCGTGGTTGCTCCCCAGAAGACGTACAGCGTGAGACCGCTGCCGAGCAGAAACGCGCCGTCGCCCGCGCCCGCGGCAAGCGAACCGAGGGTCAGCGCCCAGCTTTCATCGGTCATGAAGAAGAGCGACGCGTAGATGCGCCCACGCGGTAAACGCGCCAGCCAGGGGCGAAGCGATGCGCCCATCAGCAGATGCCGCAGGTTGACGATCAGCGTCGTCAGGATCAGCGCACCGACGGGCAGCGGTGTAATCCAGAGACTGAGCGCCACCAACTGCGATGACCCGGCAAAGACAATCGCGCTCATCAGTAGCGCTTCGGCCAGACTCAGGCCAGCCTGGCGTGCGAGAATGCCGAAGACGAAGCCGTAAACCCCCGCGCCAAGGGCAATCGGCAGGCAGGCGCGCACTCCCGCCCATACGCCATGGCGAGTGAATGTGATCTCGTGGTCCATACTCATACTCAGGAATAACCTGTCACCTTCTCGATTCGATACACAGGAAAACGGGCAAAAAGAGGACGTGCCACAGGGGAAATTGTGACACGCCTTGAGAGAATCCCGGTATTCTCGTTCCTTATTGGCCAATGGCAGGCGAGGTGACAGCCGCGCTGGTCTGGGTTTTCCAGATGATCTGTCCCGTACTGGCATTGAGCGCGTAGACCCGGCCATCGCTCATGCCGAGGTAGACGTATCCGCTCGTCACTGAAGTCCAGCCTCCGCTGACCTTCTGGCCGGTAATACTGAAATGCCACTTCTGCGTGCCGCTGCTGGCGTCGAGTGCGTAGAGCTTGCCATCAGCCGAAGCGGTGTAGACGATGCCGTAGTTGATGGTTGGCGACTCGTTGACGCTATCTCCGGTCTGATACTTCCACTTCAGTGAGCCGTTGCTCGTATTTACGGCGTAGACGTAGTGATCAGACGCGCCGAAATAGACGACGCCATTCACCACCGCTGGCTTGCCAAATATCTGGCCGCCTGCCTGGAAGTGCCATAGCTCCGAGCCATTGCTCGTGCGGCGCGCCGAGACAATTCCGCTATCATTGCCGATATAGACGACGTTGTTGCTCACCGTCGGTGAGGTAAACTCGCTGACCGAGCCAATAGAGACGTTCCATATGACCGAGCCGTTGGTCGCTTTCAGCGCGAAGAGCTTGCCGCCAGCGGAGGTATAGGCCACCCCATTTGCGACGGGAATCGTCCCGCTGATCATTCCGCCTGTGGTGTAGTCCCAGGCGACATCTCCCGTCGTGCTGTTCAGTGCGAAGACGCGCCCCTGATCGGTGCCGATGTAGACCAGCCCGCTATCCATGGTTGGGCGGCTGAGTGTGCTGCCACCGACCGATTTGCTCCAAAGCAGCGAGCCTGACTTCGAGAAGGCGTAGACGTATCCCGACTGCGTCGAGACGTAGACCGCGTTGGTCACTGCCCAGGGCTTGTTGGGCGTTCCCGCGATGGTGTACTGCCATCGCTGCGCGCCTGTCTGGGCATTGAAGCCGTAGAATATACCGTCCTGACTGCCCGCGTAGGTGGTGAACTGGCTCAGCGGCACCGGAGTCGGATTGCCGCCGCCGCTCTGACCTCCTCCTCCGCTATCCCCATTGACTGGGGTGGGCGTGGAAGGCGCACTGGTCGTAGGCGTGGCGCTTGGCGGGTTCGCGTCCGAGCCGTTGTTGCCGCTGCTGGCATTCCCGCTACAGGCGGCGAGCAGGAGCATTGCCAGCAGACAAAGGCTCACGAGAAGTGGTCGAATCGAAGGGCGTTGGCTGCTCATGGTGGGCTGTCTCCCCTTACTGACGGCCAGTTATTGGCCCCAGTATACTCCTGGGAAGATATGACGGAGTTCACAGAACTCGGTGCGGGAAGCCACTCGCCATCGACTACGCGATCAAGGTGTTAGGCAGCCTGTGAGATGTGAGATGTGAGATGTGAGATGTGAGGCTCTGGTGACGTGATGTGGTGGGATGTGTGGTGAACGACAAGGGGAGGAGAACAGGAAGCAGGAAGAATCACCGGTCACCCATCGTCCTGGCAGTCTTCCAGCACATCGGCGTCCGCCAGATCATCGCCATCCGCGACATCCGTCCGATAGGGGTCGTTGGAGTGGAGCAGGCGCATGCGATGCAGGCGATCATGCCGCCGGCGGAAGCGCTGCTCCTCGCGCTCAGCGCGCTCCGAGGCATTTTCCAGGTGAACTATCCGCCTGCCATGATATTGCCGCGACATACCAAGCCTCACGATGCCACACGACGCCATACGAAGTCGCGCTCTCCACTCTCCACCATCGCCTGCTGATCTGGGAGGAGGGGACCGACCGTGCTTCGTAGTGTCGGGGTAATGGATGAGATGAAGCTGAGCCATTCCTGAGTTGGGGATAAGTATACACCTGAGTTGGGGATAAGTATACAGTGGATGTGCCGTCATGATACGCATGTGCTGCGAACCGCACCCAGGTGCTATGATAAAAGACGCTGGTATGCTACAGCCGAACTAGGAGGCAGAGACACATCTGACGGTGGCACTCGTAGTCATTCGTGCCAGCATGGAGGACGGCATGAAGTATCTTGCGGATAGGATCGCGATGTATTCTATTCTAGTGGTTGTGGGCATCAACTATCTCGCGCAAATCCCCTATTACCTGCATCTGTATTATTTCCCCCATCGGATGCCGCCGCCCCTCGTCGGCACGTCGCTGATGGTCGTCACATTCGTCTGGTTTCTGCTGGGATGGATGCTGCTGGCGCGCGGTAGGCGGGCTGGCTATTGGCTGTTGCTAACCTTCCTGTTGACGGAGTTCATCTTCTATCTGAGCAACATGATCGATCAGGTAATGCACGGCTTCTCGCCCCTTTTCCAACTGCAGAATCCCGATCCCCTGCTCGTCCCTATCTTTGCGATTGGCTACCTCAACTTGATTGGCGCGGGGTTGTTTGCCATCTTCCTGATCTGGCGCTACCGCACGTTGGTGGCGGGCCAGCAGCCAGCATAGCCGCGGCCCGCTCCCACCTTCACGCTGTGGGGGAATCGTAGCAGTTATCTGGGTTCAGGCATGGGTGCATCGAGGAATGCTGGGATGATAGTGAGCAGCAAATCGGCGCGATGCACCACCGTGATATGGGTCGTACCGGGGAGTATGGCGAGCTGTGAGTTGGGCAGGCCAGCCATATCACCCATCACACCACCGCCAAGCAGCCGAAACATCTCGACGGCATGCTCAGGCCGGATGATATCGGAGTCGCCAATGATGAGCAGGACGGGCGGCTTGATGGCCTGGATGGCTTCGGCGGGCCAATCCTGCACCTGACTATCCAGGTGCTTCATCCTCTCGACCAGCCTCGGAAAATCTTCTGGGCGTGGCGCGATCTGCAGATACTCTTCATAGAACGGGGTGCCCGCGAAGGCTTCGGGTGTCACGTTCGCTATGCCCTCCTGAAGTCCAGGATGGAGTCCCGCGCTATTGTACGTGACCGAGATGAGCACCAGCTTGCGCGCCATCTCTGGATGTCGAATGGCGACCTGCAGAGCAATTCCAGCGCCCACGCTATAGCCGAGAATGTCCGCGTTCGTGATGCCGAGCTGCTGAAGCGCGGCAGCGGTGTCGTCCGCCATTTGCTCCATGGAAAGTGGGCGGTCGATGTCGGCAGTGTGGCCATGCGCCTGCTGTTCGAGGGCGATGATGCGGCGCGACTGGGCAAGCCCGGGCAGCAGCTTGCCGAACGAGGTGCCCGTTGCCGACATCCCGCCATGCAGCAACACCAGCGGAACGTCACTGCCGCTCCCAGTGCCAGTGCCAGTGCCGTGCATCTCGTAGTACATATTCAGGCCGTTCACGGCAACATAGCCATGAGAGCCTGGCGTGCTCTGTGAGTTCTGGGTGTTCTGATCGCCCTGTGGGGATGTTGTCATGATGTTCTCCTTATACGTGCGTATTCCCGTTCCAGAGTCTCCGTTCTCACCTTGAGGTCATACGGATAGCCGATCTCCCCGCTCGTGCTACCCAGGGATGACGGGAAGGGAGTAGGCGCTTCGCTTCCGGGAGTAGGATTGTTGCTCCCGGCGCTCTGCGACTCTCTTCCCCGGTAGGTGTTGATTTTCGGAAGTGTGGCGTCTCTGGGCTGGTTATTCACCTTCGAGATCTTGGTGACACGCGTCGCCAGCTTCATCCACAGACTACTCTCTTCATTCCTCAAGCCAGGTCTGCACCATCTGGCCGCTGGTGTGAATATCGACGTGATGCGCGATTTCCGAGCCAGTGTTGGTGAACTTATGGGGCGTTTCGGGCGGAACGATGACGATATGGCCACCGGTCACTTCGACAGACTCATTGCCGACGGTGAAGGTCAGCGTCCCGTCGTAGACGACGAATACCTCTTCGTAGGTGTGTTTGTGGAGTGAGGGACCCTGCCCCGGTGGGGTCGATGATACGAAGAACGAGACGTGAACATCGCCAAAGCGATAGCCTTCGAACTTATGCGACGTGCTGCCAGGCAATTCGCTCGTGTTGATGATCTGCGCCATAGCGACATATCCTCCATTGATGCTCTTCTGGTCTGGATGCTATTCCCTTCAGTACCGCTGTCCTGCCGCGCTACATTTGTAGCATGTGAAGGCTACGCCACGTTGCACCGCAGAGTTGCAGATGTGGCAGGGGCGGCCTGAAGGTCTGCCTAAATCTGTCTAACATGCTGGCTTGAGCATTGATTGCACAACGGTTGAACACCATGAGCATCAACGACAACCTACGCGAGCGCTGTCAGCAAGATGCCAGAGATAGGGCACACTATCATCTCACCAGTTCATCCTCGCCCTCGATGACCTCTGCAAGCTGAAGGGCCTCACCAGGGTTGGTAGCCAGTTGCTGCCGCTTTTGTTCTGTGGCGACCGCTTCTCCCGGCCAGAATCGCGCCAGCCCGGCAACGCCGAGCGTCACCATGAGCGCCGCCGCGAGCGCGATCCCCACCCGGACATCTACATGGGCGAAGAGTGGCACAGCGATCAGAGTGCCGAGAAAGACGCCCGCGCTGCTGAGGGTTGCGCGGAGGCTGAAGACTTTGCCAAGCTGTCCCGCGGGCAGATCGGTCTGGAGCATGGTCGCCAGTGGAATATCACCCATCGGCCCGCCTATCGCTGCGATGGCCGCACCGAGCAGCGCCACCCAGAGGACAGGCGCGCTCGCCACCAGCAGGAATCCCGCGCCGAGCACGAGCTTACCCGAAAAGAACGAGATGACGGGACGACGCCCAGGCAGGCTACCAATTATCAGATTCGCTACGGCGTTTCCCACGCCGTACGCGCCCACGATCAATCCGTACGCGCCCACTCCCTCATGGAGCGCTTGCTGCGCCAGCAGCGGTGTGCCTAGCGTAAACGCGACTGACCATAAGCCGTTGATGATGCCAAGAGCCGCCAGCATCCATGTCAGCGCGCGACGTCCTACCACCAGTCGCACCGCCCCAGCGATATCGGCGACAATTCCTCGTGGGCCGCGATGCGCGCCCGCTGCCCGCTCTGGCTTCCAGGCATAGCGGCTGCCCAGCGCGAGCACAGCCACCGCCGATAGCCCAAAGCTGATGGCATCCAGCGTGAAGAACTGTTCGAGCGGCAAAAAGAGGATCAGGAGGCCAGCAGTGCTGGGGCCGATGGCGCGGGCGAGGCGGCGTGTCAAATCCATCAGCCCGTTGGCAGCCCGGAGGGTATCCGTCTCACCAACGAGCGCGGGCAGGCTCGCCTGTAGCGCGGGATCGAAGAGCGTGCCGACGCTGCCCAGCAGGATCGCCACGATCACGAATTGCCAGATATGCAGCGCTTGAAAATGGGCCAGCACTGGCAGTGCCAGCACTACCACGCCGCGCAGGACATCCGTCCAGATCATAACCGTGCGCCGGTTCCAGCGGTCGGCATAGACCCCACCCAGCAGGCCGAACGCCAGCGCCGCGCCCCATTCCGCCGCCGCGACCAGTCCTGCCTGGCTTCCGCCAACCCGCACCGCCATCCAGAGCACGGCGATAGTATAGAGATAATCGCCCATGGCCGAGAGCACCTGACTGCTCCAGAGCAGTGCCAGTTGTGGCCGCCTCAAGACGCGAAGCATCCCCACTATGCCTCCTCACACTCCGGGAGATTATAACCACTTGTGAATTGCTCACGGTGTTGTGCGATCATGTCACATATCATAAATCAAGCCTCGTCATATTCATGGTCCATAGCTGCCTGTGCGAGTGTTTATGGCATGAGGATGAAGACAAAAGCATCGGCAACCTGGCCATGGACAGGTGTTGCCGGGGAGCGCAGGCACTCCAGGAAACCTATCATAGAGAAGCATCGATACAGCAGGCCCGAAGATGGCTGAGCATATCTGACAGACAGAAAGGTGGAAGCACGCTGTGCCTCTCATCCCTCCTTCCTCTCCTCTGCGACGCCGGGACTATCTGCGCCTCTGGCTTGGACAAGCCATCTCGCGTTTTGGCGATCAATTCACTGTTATCGCTCTCCTGTGGTTTGTCTTGCAGTTGACGGGTTCGGGCACCATAGTCGGTCTCGTCGTTCTGTGTTTCGAGTTGCCCGCCGTCCTTACCGGACCCCTTCTCGGCCGTCTGTTGGATCACCTGCAGCCGCGTCTTCTGATGGGGGCCGATAATCTCTTGCGCGCGCTTGTGATAGCGCTCGTACCGATCCTCAATGCGCTGGGTGTTCTCCAGATGTGGCAAATCTATGTCCTGGCCCTCTGCGCCGGGGCGCTCTCGCCTGTGACGATGATTGGCGTGCGGGTCATGCTCCCCGCACTCGTGCCCGATAGTGAACTGGATCAGGCTAACGCTCTCTCTTCATTCAATCTCCAGTTTGCCGCTCTCGCCGGTCCTGTCATCGCGGGAGTGGTTGTCGCGGCGGTGGGGGGACCCTGGGCGTTGCTCATTGATGCCGCGAGCTTTGTCGTCATGGGGCTGTTAGTGCTCACGCTTCCCAACATCCCACGCCAGCACGACAGAAACCGCGCGCACTCTGGAGGACGCTGGATGGGGTTTGGGCTGCTCTTTGCCCGAAAAGATCTGCGCGCCCTCACGCTATTGGCAGCTATCTTCTTTTTCTCCTACGGCCCCCTGGAAGCCGCCTTGCCAGTCTATAATCAGGCAATATTGCACGCGGGGGCTACTGGCTATGGCCTGCTCTGGACGGGATTTGGGGTTGGTGCCGTAATTGGTGCACTGGGAACGACCCTGGTGGCGCGCTATCATCGTCCAGGGCTCCTGCTTGCGGGGATCGCGGTTCTCTGGGGAGCCTTGCTCAGCCCCCTGATAGTTCTCCATCAACTCCCATTGGCAATGCTCTTCCTGGCACTCGCTGGCTGTGCATGGGCACCGTATACAGCAATCGAAACGTCACTCTTGCAGCGGCTGGTTCCAGAACACATTCGTGGCGGCCTCTTTGGCGCGCGTTCGACCCTCACCACGGCAGCGGCGCCGCTTGGGGCAGTAGTAGGTGGATTGCTGCTCGGCGTGGGCTCAGCGCCTCTGGTTATTGGTCTCTCCGCTCTCGCATGCGTGTTGACCGGCTTGCTCGGGCTTATGTCACCGGCTCTCCTTGGGCTGCGGCGGGTGGAAGCGGAAAGCGACGAGGCTCTGGTTGCGCTTCGCTCCAGATAGTGCGACTTGCCGGGCGGAAGCTTTTCAGGGCGCGAGAAGCCATGTGCCGCATCGCTGGCTGGTATACAATGGCCGAGGCATGTCATACTCATGTCATACAGATAACAGCCTCACGGCTGATGTATGCTGGATGCATCCCGGAAATCCCACAGATGGAGAGGACAACATACCCCATGGCTGAGGCAGACTACGGACGGCGGCTGGCGCGGACGCGCGCGGCGATTGCACAGGCGGGGCTGGATGGCCTGCTCATTACGAGCCAGTATAACCGGCGCTACCTGACGGGCTTTACCGCCCACGACACCGACATTACCGAATCGTCGGGCTGGGTGCTGGTCACACCTCACACCTTCGGTCTGGTTGCGGGCACGTTTCAGTTGAGCGGCGTCGAGGATGAGATCGTGCCGAGCGGCGTGCAGGTGCTTTCGACTGATAAGGCGCAGCCGTGGAGCGTGGTCGCCAGCACGGTGCGGGCGGATGGCATACATCGTCTCGGCTTCGAAAAAGAGTGGATCTCCTACGACCGCTACAGCCGGGTGCAGAAGGAGCTTGGCGCGGATGCCGAGTTGATTCCTTCGGATGATCTGGTCGAGTTGGTGCGCGCGATGAAAGATGAAGCGGAGATTGCGACGATGCGCCGCGCCGCCGATATCGCCAACGACGCCTTCGAGCAGTTGTTGGCCGAGATCAAAGTCGGCATGACCGAGCGCGAGATCGCTACGCTGCTGGAACAGCACATGATCGAGCTAGGCGCGAGCGGCCCAAGCTTCCCGACCATCGTCGCGTGCGGTCCGGGCGCCGCGCAGCCACACGCCGTCCCCACTGACCGCCCTGTGCGCGCTGGCGAGCCACTGCTGATTGACTTTGGCTGCCGTGTGGATGGCTACTGCTCGGATACCACGCGCACCTTCTGTATCGGGGAGCCTGACCCGAAGCTGGAGGAACTGTACGCGATCGTCCGAGCGGCGCAGGACGCGGGCTTCAAGGCGCTGCAGGATGGCGTGCGGCGCGGGCGCGATGTGGATGCGGCGGCACGCGCGGTCATCGAAGAAGCGGGCTACGGCGAGCAGTATTTCCATAGCCTGGGCCATGGCATCGGGTTGGCGGTTCACGAGCTGCCTGTTACCGGGCGGCTACGGGTGCAGACGCCAGAAGCCGACGCTGAGATGGCCAAGATCGAGCAACTGGAGCCGAATAGCGTCATTAGCAACGAACCAGGCATCTATATTCCCGGCTGGGGCGGCGTGCGGCTGGAAGATATGGTGCTCGTCACGGCTGATGGCTATGAGATCATGACCGTCCGCAACCCGGAGCATGTGCGCAGTATCGAGGGATAGCACCGGACCGGAGTGCATGCGGGAACAGTGCGCGAGGAGCCAGGCGAAGGAGGGAGGCATCTGCGATGGCTGAGGACACACCTGAGAAGATTCCGAGCGTCTTTGACCAGTTTTCGCTGGCCGGGCGACGTGCGATGGTGACGGGTGCGAGCCGTGGGCTGGGGCGAGTGATCGCCCTGGCACTGGCTGATGCGGGCGCGGATGTGGCGTTGGTGTCGCGCTCGGCGGAACGGCTGGAGCAGGTGGCGGATGAGGTGCGCGCACGCGGACGGCGAGCGATCACGGTGACGGCTGATCTGGTGAAGCTGGATGAGATGCGACAGGCGATTGAGCAGGTCTACCACGCCTTTGATCGCGTTGATGTGCTGGTCAGCAATGCGGGTATCAGCCCCATCTGGAAGCGCAGCACCGAAGTCACCGAGGACGAGTGGGACGCGATCATGGATACCAACGTCAAGGCAACGTTCTTCCTCTGCACCAACATTGCCGCGCGGATGGCTGAGCAGGGCGGCGGCTCGATCATCACTTTGGCGTCGGTCGCTTCGGTGGTGGGCACTCCGCGCATGGCTGTCTATGGCGCGAGCAAGGCTGCCGTCGCGCAGCTCACCCGCACGTTCGCGCTCGAATGGGCCAGGCATCACGTGCGTGTCAATGCCATCGCGCCGGGCTACATCGCCACCGATATGACCGCTGGGGTGCTGGAGCATCCCTATTTCGGCAATGCGATTCGGCAGGCGACGCCGATGGGCCGCACCGGACAGCCGCATGAGATTGCCGGGATCGCGCTCTATCTCGCCTCCGACGCCTCCAGCTTCGCCACTGGCCAGCTCTTCCTCGTAGATGGTGGCATCGCGGCGGAGTGATACAGTGACGTACCACCTGGCTGATGCCCGAGCGATGTGAGTGGCGCCGCTGCCTCTCTATTCTCTTGAGCATGAGAATAGAGAGGATATGATCCCTTCCAGGCTGGCCTCCAGTGGGTCTGGACCTAGCGGTAGGCGGGGCAGACCACGAATGGGCCATCGCTCGAATCTGACGCATGGCCATCCCTGCCTGCCCAGTACGGGAGTTCCGAGAGTTCTCCTGGACCTGGATACGACCATGAATGACTATCACAGACTATGACACCGGAACGTCTTGCGCTTGCCTGGTACGCGGTGATGGGTGACGAGACGGTGCACGCCGCTGCGCGAGGGCATCCCGCAGTTGTGCGAGCATCCAATCCACCGGAGTCTCCGCCTCGACAATCGCTTGCGCTTGTTCGGCCCGTCGTGTGCGCTCGTGGTCTGACATGTGTAGCGCCTCGTAGAGCTCGGTCGCTGTCTCGTCAATATCTGTAGGGGTGATGGGCAACGCCACCTCAGCGAGTTGTTCAAATGCTCCCGCTGTGCGCGAGAGCACGAGCACGCCATGACGTTCGTTGACCGCTGGTCCTTCTTTGGCCACCAGGTTCATTCCGTCGATGATGGAGTTCACGAGCAACACATCATACCGGCGCATGGCTGCCAGGGCGCGCGGGCGGTTGTTTTCGAAGAAGGCGACGATGGGCTGCCAGTCCTCGGTGCGATACTGTGTGTTGATGCGGCGGATCACATCACGCACCTCGCGCTGGTAAGCGCGGTAGATCGGCAGGCTCTGGCGTGAAGGGATGAGGAACGCAAGGAAGTGGACCTGCTCGCGTAACTCGGGCCAGCGGCGCAACAGCGTTTCGTAAGCC
Organism: Ktedonobacterales bacterium; assembly: GCA_036378295.1. Lineage (GTDB taxonomy): Bacteria > Chloroflexota > Ktedonobacteria > Ktedonobacterales > JADMIN01 > DAHUXT01. Next base: position 16,671 of record DASUWS010000232.1, on the reverse strand, counting down.
AGGAATCCACGGACGATATTCTTGCTTGGGTCGAGCCGATCCACCCGCATGATGACCTGCCGCTTGTCGCCAAGGAGGTCGCCCAGTTCTCGTGCGCCCGCACGCGCAGGTGCCAAGAGAAGTGTGCGCCTGATCTCGCTCGCATCAGTGGGAATCGGGTAGACACGCACCAGCAAGCGGTGGCGCCGCCACACCACGGTTTGACGGTCGAAGTCGACCCGGCTCCCTGCCAGGAAAGCGCGCGCGCCCACCAGAAAGTTCCGCATGTCGCTGACCGTTTGGAAGCCAAGGACATCGTTCCCTGCAAGTCCCTCATAGATCTCGTGAACGAAGCGACTGGGCAGAAATTCCCAGTAGCGATTCGCTGGCCAGGGAATATGGATGAACTGCTCGATGGTCGCGCGGGGAAGACGGGCGCGCACAAGCGCGGAGACGAGGTACAACTGGTAATCTTGCAGCATCACGATGCTATTTGCGCCACCTTCGCTGGCATGCTCCGCACGAACCAATGGATCGGGTTGCTGGTGCCTGGCGCCCGAGAGCGCCACGTCCACAATTGCGCGTGCGATCGCTTCGTTGACTGAGCGGTATCCCTCATCCCAGCTGTGGACGTGTTCCTTAGTGAAGGTGGGCCACCGGATTGGGTTCCACATGTAGTGCTGAAGAAACCAGAGGATTTCATTGCTGATCTCATCGTAGTAGCGTCGATACATCTCCGGGGGAACAGGAACATAGCGCACCTGGAGGGGCTGGTGGCCGATGCGCACGGTGCGGGCTGAAGCTTGTGCCTCCGAGAACGCCTCGCGATCGGCGGCGGTCATCGTCGTCGCGACCCAGGTGAGCGGCACATCACGCGCCAAGGCGGCCAGCGCAGTGACCACGCCGCCCGCACCGCGCTTCGTTGCGAGGTGGCCATCTCGCGCATAGTAAAACTCGACCGGACCGCGATTGCTCGCGACAATTACCCTGTGTCCAGCGGTCAGCGACGCAAGCTGGTGGGTGGTGTTGGCGTGAGGTGTTGGGGCGGGATACGCTGGCATACGGGTTCTCCCTTCCGGGGCTGGCCTTCTTCCCGTTGGGCTATGGCAATCAACGTGGTGCATGCTTTGTGCCAGGTGTGCTCATCGCGTCGCTCCGCATCCATGCCTGTTATTGTCGGCATGGAAGGAAGGATACGCTGGAGCTTGGGCCGGAGATTGACGTGGTCCGCTTGACATGGGGCTAGGCGTTGTGCACTTGGCCCTTCCCGTCGCAAGTCTACTTGAGGAGCGTGTGGTGCTCTAGGAGGCCGTGCGTGAGGTTTTATGCTTTCTGTGGCACAGAGGAGGGAGGAGGCGAGGCCCTCATAGCAGAAGGCATGGAGAGTGCTTGTTAGGATGTTCCAGGTAGAGTGGGCGAGCCAGCGTGAGCGTCCATATGCCTAATATACCGAGATGCATGCCACAGCCGGCTATCCCAACACGATCATCCAGCGAGACATGGCATGTCTTGTGCAACGTGAAGTCTTCGGCTGAGCAGTTGCGAACGACAGATGGTGCGCGTATGGTCGTCTCACACGGAAAGGCGATGTAATGGACACACTCATAGATGAGCAATCGACTGGCTCTAACGGGGCGGCTCGGCGTGGCTTGGAGTTCGGCCAAAGCGGGCATGGGCTGGAGTTCCGGAGGGTTCAACGGCGAATCTCGGTGACGCCACCGAAGCGCGCGATCCGTTTCGGTGGCCTGACGCTCGATGAGGCCAGCAAGTCCGTCTTGTGGAATGGGCAGCGGCTCACCCTTCCCCACAACGAGCACAGGCTCTTGGTCGAACTCCTGCGCAATGCTGGGCGTATCGTCGGCCACCATGAGCTTTCAGCCACGCTGAGCATGTCCAGGAACCTGCTTGATGAGCGAATTCAGCGCCTACGCCTACAACTGCGCCGACGTGGCATTCCTTGTATCCCATGCACGGTCGACGGCATCGGCTATCTTCTGTGGCGCCGATGAGTTGAGCGGAGCCGAGGTCAGCAACTACCTCGCACTGCAATCGGCAGGAGATTAGCTGGGAGGGGATAGGCGGTGGCTACCTCCTACGAGCGTCCTGCGAGTTTCCTCTGGTAGGCACATCGTGTCTGTGATGTGACGCTGCTGCACGAGCCGCCTAACTGGCTGCCAACCAAGATACCCCCACCACAACGTACGCCTGTGGGCCGCAATCGGGCTCTCGTTGTAGTGAGGTGAGCTAATTTGGGACGGTACGGCACTTATATCAGGCATCCGGGTGGCCAGTGGGCAGACGCTATCATCTCGTGTTGCCACCGACGGGAGGGGCTTGGATGCAAAGGAGACGCATTGGTTCGCTTGCATATGCAAGTGGGGCTCTGGCCGCAGCCGTGATGGGGGCGTTAGTTGCTCTCGCTGGCGTCCGTAGATGGAGGTTGCGGCGTAAGCGGCATGTGAGCGAAACGCCAGGCCAGTATGAGCATGCGCGCCACCGCATCCTGATTCTGGGGGCAGGCTTTGGAGGCTTGGCAGTGGCGCGGGAACTAGATAAGCGCCTGAATGGCATGAACGTGAGCATTCTGATGGTCGACCGCGATAACAGCCTGCTCTTCTCTCCTCTGCTCTGGACAGTGGCAGACGGCCGCTCAGGAGTCAATGACATTGTGGTGCCGATCCGTGCGCTACAGCGCCGCCAGGGCTTCCATGTCCTGCAAGCAGCGGTGCTGGGGATTGACCTGGAGGGCCGTGAGGTGACGACGACAGCAGGGATTCGCCCGTATGATACGCTCATCGTTGCCCTTGGAAGTATCACTGCTATCCCTGATCTGCCTGGGCTACGCGAGCACGCACGCGTCTTTCACGCCCCAGTCGATGCTATTGAATTGCGCAACCGGTTGATCGATGCCATCGAGGCGGCGCACAACGCACAGGATCCCGAGGAGCGCCGCGAGTGGCTGACCTTTGTGGTCAGCGGGGCAGGTGATACCGGTATTGAGCTAGCTGCGGTCATCCACGACTACCTGGTCTCTGGCTTGTTCAAGCAGTATCCCTGGCTAGCGGATGAGCGGCCGAGGGTCGTCCTTGTCGGGCATGCTCCACGCGTAGTGCCAATGGACGCACCAGAAACATCGGCATCTGTGCAGCGTGTGCTGGAGGACGAGGGCATCGAGGTGCGAACAGGGGTCACTGTCGAAGCGGCAACTGAGCGACGTGTGCACACCTCAGCAGGTGAAATCGCCGCGCGCACTATCTTCTGGGCAGCGGGCATTACCGCGCCGGATATCGTACGCCAGCTACCTGTACAACACGCGCACAACGGCGCCGTCATCGTAGATGGTGACCTGCGATTGCCAGACCATCCAGAGGTCTATGCTGTTGGCGACTGCGCCTGGGCGTTCGATGGCGTGACGCATGCACCCATCCCGCCCACAGCTCAGGCAGCTCAGCACATGGGTATCTACGTCGGTCGCGCCGTCGCTGCGAGGCTTGGACCCAAGCAGCCTCCTCCGTTCCGCTTCCGTCCGCTGGGCCACCTCGCGCTGCTCGGCACACGGACTGGTGTGGCTCGCATTGGGCCCCTCATCCTGACTGGTCTACCAGCGTGGCTTCTCTGGCATAGCTATTATCTTTGGCGCATTCCAGGGATGCGCAACCGTATCCAGCTGCTGCTTGACTGGCTCATCAGCGGGCTGTTTGGGCGAGAAACCAGTGAGCTGCGTCTGGACAAACATGGTGTTCGGGCGGCGAGAGATCTGCAAAGCCACCCAGCGGGCGCCACGTGAGGCGCTGGAGTTGAAGGCAGGACCATGAGCATTCGTGTTCAAGCGGTCGATCAGGGTACCGAGCTGAGAGATACAGTCACGTATGCGCATAAAGCGGGCTGGCGAGGAATGCTCACCCGTCTCTTGTTCGGCGGTTTGCCGCTGCGCGCTCTGTTCTGGCATCGACACTGCCGCAGTGCCAGGCTCTTAAGCAATCATCACATTGGGAATGGGATGCCCTGACCTGGAGATATCGGTCATGGGTCATGCTTCAATGGTGCATTGCCACAAGTCACTCCAACTTCCTAGGGAATAGAGCATTCTAATCGGAGATGGCAGCACGGTCACGCACGACCATCATCGTCGTCTGGATCAGAGCCACCGTCTGCTGGGTGCCATCGCCGCGCTCGGCAATCACCTCACCTGTGCAGACCATGATCGTGCGCCCTGGCTTCACCACCTGCCCTCGTGCCACGAAACGCTCACCTGCCGCTGGACTGAGCAGATTGACCTTGAATTCAATCGTCAGAACACCCACATCCGGCGGCATCAAGCTCAGGGCGGCGTAGCCACTAGCCGAATCGGCAATGGCGGTGATGATTCCTGCATGCACGAAGCCATGTTGTTGTGTCAGTGCTTCGCGAAATGGCAGCACAATCTCCGTCATTCCAGCCTGGACCTTGGTCATCTGGGCACCCAGCAGGGCCATGGCCTGTTGGCGGGCAAAGCTGTTCCGTACGCGCGCTGCAAAGTCATCGTCTAGTGGTTTCATTGCTCCCTCTTCCACTCCCTTTGTGTTGCCATCATCAGAGACATGATTCGACAAGAATGATCATATGGTCTGAGATCAATCGGCCGCTCTGGTCCGATGGCTGACTCATCCTTATAGACGGTGGCATCGTGGCGGAGTGATACGACGACTACGGCGACATAACACGAGGCGTCCCGCTCGCTGCGGGACGCCTCTTCGTCTCATGTGTACAGATAATGCCGACTACGTTGCCTATGCCGCGCCTGGCTCGAATGTGCCGACAGCCTCATTGATCTCGGCGATCAGGGTCTTGCTGAGCGTGGATGGCGTTGCCTGTGCCTTCTGCTGATAGGCTGGTACACCCCTGGTGCGGCATTCCCAGCACATCTGGAGCATCGAACGTGACGTCGGCGCGTTGGGGTCGCCGCCGAGCCGCCACATCTCCTCGTTCTCGATTACGCGTCCGCACTCTTCACAACGCATCTTAGGCCTCCTCTCGCGAAAAGCGCAAGGTAGTGTAGGCCTCGGTGCGCAACGTCGCGCTACCGTCATCGCCGGGAGCAAGGGCATCCGTCTACGCGACTCTGCGGCGGAATTGCTCATAGTATACCATAGATACAGGCCACTCTAGTCCCCACGTCGAGGGACGTTGAGGGACATTGGGTGCGGCTCTATCGCGTGTAGCTGTAACCTGGCGCTATACTATCATTTGTAAAGTGAAGGGTGCCCGCTACCGCGATGTGGACCCGAACAGGCGATAACGATATTGGAGCAATGAAATGGCACTTCAGGAGCGCGAGACAGAGCCACAACCGTTTGATATTGCCCGCATTCGCCGCGCTGTGCGTGAGATTATCCTGGCAATCGGCGAAGACCCGGAGCGCGAGGGCCTGCGCGACACCCCACGCCGCGTAGCTGACATGTATGCTGAGGTCTTTTCCGGCCTGCACCAGAACCCAGAGGACGTTTTGCGTGTAGGCTTTGAGGAAGGCCATCAGGAGATGGTCATCGTCAAGGATATCCCCTTCTATAGCATGTGCGAGCACCACTTCCTGCCGTTCCATGGGGTCGCGCATGTCGGCTATATCCCCAATGGCCGGGTCGTTGGCCTCTCCAAGCTGGCGCGCGCGCTGGAGATTCTCGCCCGCCGTCCGCAGCTTCAGGAGCGACTCTCTAGCCAGCTTGCCGATGCGATCATGTCCGCGCTCGAACCTTCGGGCGTCGGCGTCGTTATCAAGGCAGATCACCTCTGTATGACCATGCGGGGAATTCGCAAGCCGGGCAGCGTGACCGTCACGAGCGCTATGCGCGGCGTCTTTCAGCGAGGCGCGGCCACGCGGGCCGAGTTCATGTCGCTGATTAACGAGTAGCTGCCGCCGTAGTGCTCGGATAGACATCGCGGCATCCGCTAGCGCATACTGATGCATACGGACACATACAGCAGGGGACTGTGGGGCTAGTGGAAGGGGAGCAAGGCTTCGTGGAGATACGTGTACTGACCGTGGATGATGTCGAGGAATATAGAGCGCTACGTTTGCGGGCGCTCCGTGAGGAGCCGCAGGCGTTTGGCTCCTCCTGGGAAGAGGAGAGCCAGCGCCCACCAGAAATGGCGATTGCGCGACTCCAGTCCAGCGACCAGACGGCATTCGGCGGCTACGACGACAACGACAGGCTGGTCGGCATGGTGTGGCTCTGGCGCGAGGGTGGCATCAAGTCACGGCACAAGGGCTACATCATCAGCATGTATGTCGCTCCGGAGGCTCGTGGCCACGGTCTCGGACGGAAGCTCCTCGACGCGGCGATTGCGCGCGCCCGCGAGACGCCCGGCATCGAGCAATTGCTGCTCGCGGTCACCTCCATCAATACCCCCGCGCGCAGCCTCTACCTCTCCATGGGCTTCGAGCCGTACGGGCTGGAGCGGAAGGCCCTCAAGCTTGGCGACCGCTATCTGGATGAAGAGTTGATGGTGCTGTTTCTCGGCTGACCCTGCGCGCAACGAGAGCACCGAGTGTTCGCCGTCAACATTGCCGGGCATGGGTAGATGAGTATGACATGAGTATGACATGACTCTGGACATGCCCGCGCCAGCGCCGCTCATGACGTGTGACACATGCCAGCCAGAACCGTGGCGGATATAATAATGAAGCCAGAACGCGATATGGCGCGGAGTGCGTCTCTATGCGGCTATCTGCGGTGGAGGACGGCATGATACAGCGATTTGAGCGCCTGCTTCCCGCTCTCGAAGAGAACGACACCAGCAACCCCGGTCGGCTGGCCAATACGCTAGGATATGCTACGGCGCTGGCAGGGTATCTCTTTGTCGTGCTGGGTACGCGCCCGCTGACGTTGCCTTTGTTTCTCTCATTCACCGCCGCGAACCTCCTCTGGTTTGCCTGCTTCATGCTGTTGTCAGGCTCCGGCGATAGCCTCAAGCTCTATCAGGTGCACCTTCTGCTGCTTGGAATGGGAATTGCGGCGTTGTGGGCTGTCCTGCTCATCTTCGCGGGGATGTCGCTTGACTGGCTGCTTCCAATTGTCACCATCGTCGTCTACATTCTGGTCTATCCTATCCGTATCGCCGTGATTATCAGTAGCGGGCTGATGCTGGGAACGATGCTGCTGGTAGTGCTCGCTTCCGTCAGGTTCGGGCAGACGCCAGCGGAGCTCTTGCAGCAGCAGCTTACGCTCTTACCCGCGTTCCTGTATGCGTTCACCTTCCCGCTCTTCATGCGTCGCCAACGCCAGCAGCGCGAGCGAGCCGAGGCGCTGGTGGCCGAACTGGAGGTCGCTCAGGCGCAACTCCGGGCGCATGCCGATCAGGTGGAAGAACTGGCGATCAGTCGCGAGCGCAACCGGATGGCCCGCGAGATTCACGATACCCTTGGCCACTATCTGACCATCCTCGCCGTCCAGCTTGAGACAGCACTGAAACTGGAGGAGCGCGGCGACCAGCGGCTGCATCACGAGTTGGCGGAGGCGCGCCGGGCGGCCGCGGAATGTCTGGCGGAGGTACGCCACTCGGTGAGCGCGCTGCGCCCGACCGATCTGACGCGCTCGACGCTTACCGAAGCGCTGGGGCGGCTGGTGCGCGAGTTCGAGGCCGTGCTGCCCGAGACGGAAATCGTCTTGGACGCGGAGGGCAATGTTGATGCGCTCGCTCCGGAGCTGCGGGTAACACTCTACCGCTGCGCGCAGGAGGCGCTGACCAACGTGCGCAAGCATGCCCAGGCGACGAAGGTGCTGGTGCGGCTGCGGGTGGATGGCGAGCAGGCGGAGTTGACCGTGCTCGATAACGGGCAGCGGGCAGCGGGTGGCGAGCAGCGGACTCCATCGGGCTTTGGCTTGCAGGGCATCCGCGAGCGGATCGCGCTGGCAGGCGGGAGCGTCACCGCTGGGCCGGAACCGGGAACTGGCTGGCGCGTCGAGGCAACCTTGCCAGCCGTGCTGACGGAACAGATTCCGGATGTTCCTGCGGCCCTCGCGGTCGGAGGCGCTTTGGCGGCCGCTACCCCAGGAGCAGGAGCAGTCCGATGACGAGCGAGACATCAGGTGGGAGGCCTGGAGAGCAGCCGGGGACGCAGGAGACCGCTGGGGCAATTCGCGTGCTGATCGTAGATGACCAGATGCTCCTGCGCCAGAGTTTTCAGCGGCTGCTGGAACTGGAAAGCGGAATAGCCGTCGCCGGGGTTGCTGGGAACGGCGAAGAGGCGCTGGCGCGACTGGAGGAGATGGAGCGTCGCGGTGCGCTTCCTGATGTCGTGCTGATGGATATTCGCATGCCTGTGATGGACGGCGTGGAGGCCACCCAGCGGATTGGCGAGCGCTGGCCAGACGTGCGCGTGCTGATTCTGACGACCTTCGACGATCAGGAATACGTGCTCAGGGGTATCCGCGCCGGGGCGAAGGGTTACCTGCTCAAAGATACTTCGGCCTCGGATCTAGTTGAGGCGATTCGAGCGGTCTACGCGGGGGACTCGCCACTGCAGCCGTCGGTCGCGGCAAAGCTGGTGGCGCATCTGGCACAGCCCGATAAGTCCGCTCTCCCAACCACTACGCAGCAGGCCAGCATGGCAGGGCCTCTGCTGGCGGGCGGCGAGGATCTGACCGAGCGTGAGCGCCAGATTCTGGGGCATATTGCGCGCGGGTCGAGTAATCGCGAGATTGGCGAGGCGCTCTTCATCACGGAAGGTACAGTCAAGAATCACGTCTCCAATATTCTCAGCAAGTTGGCGCTGCGCGACCGCACACAAGCGGCCCTCTGGGCACGCGAGCATGGGCTGGGATAGGTAGACGCCGCGCGAAAGAATCACTGATGTGCTTGCTTTCCCGGCATGCGATAATGCTGCTCAGAGGATAGCAGGGCAGGCAGGAGCAGCAGTATGAGTGAAGCGACAGCAGCGGACGCAAAGGCGTCTGAGGTCGTCGAGTCATACCTCGAAACGATCTACAACATGGGTATGGAGGGCGATACGGTCATCGGCGCACGGCTGGCGGAGAAGTTTGGTGTTGCGCCGCCGACGGTGACGGAAACCCTCAAGCGCATGGTACGCGACGGCTATATCGAGATGGATAGCAAACGCCAGGTGACACTGACGCCGAAGGGATTGGCCTACGCGGAGGGTGTCTTGCGCCGCCACCGGCTGACCGAGCGTTTTCTGGTGGATATGCTTGGCATGCAGTGGCATCAGGTGCATGAGGAAGCGCTCCGCCTGGAACACTACATCTCTGGCGCGGTCGAGGAGCGCGTCGTCGCCGCGCTTGGCCAGCCTGCCACCTGCCCTCACGGCAACCCAATCCCCGGATCGGTCCCCGACGCCCGCAACTATCTGAGAGACCAGGGCGCGATTCGCCTGCTGCATGCGGAGCCGGGGCGGCCAATGCGGCTCCTCCTGGTTTCTGAGGTGGTCGAGGATGAGGAAGCGATGATCGCCTATCTCCATGACCGGGGCATCGTCCCCGGCACGCAGCTCGCGCTGGTTAGCGCGCCACCGCAGCCAGACGATAGCGATGCTCTGCTCGCGCTGGCTGATGGCTCGCACCTGACGGTCCCGGCGCGGGTAGCATACGCGCTGTGGGTCGTCCCGGTCTAGGCGTGCCGCGTATATGCCGGAAGATTTTGGCGGCACGCTGCCGCGCACGACGTGGGACGGCCTGCCCGTAAGCCAGGAGCCGCCCTACGGGTGTACCGTCGTCGTTTTCCAGCATTGCGGGAGCGCTCTACGGATTCTTTTGCTGCACCGGAAACACAACGGCGCGGCGTATGAAGGCGATTGGGCGTGGACATCGCCGTCAGGGGCGCGTCTGCCCGGTGAAGTGGTGGACGAATGCGCCCAGCGGGAGCTTGCCGAAGAAACTGGGCTTGAGCTGCCGCTCCATCCGGCTCCGTGTGGCAGCCCTGATTGGCGCGTCTACTGGGTGGAAGCGCCGCAAGGCGCCGCGATAGTCCCGGATGCGGAGCATGATCGCTGGGAGTGGCTGACGCCAGACGAGGCGCTGCGGCGGAGCGCTCCAGAGCGCGTCCGGAATGATCTGGCCTGTGTCATCGCCTTGATTGGGTAAAGGGTTACAGCACACGCTTGCTATATTTCTCCTCACCACTCTTCGCCTCCTGGCCGCTGGCCCAGTAGGAGGGGCGAGAAGAGAAGGCATCCTGGAGGGGATCACGCGAGCTCTACCCGCGCTGATCTCCTCCACGCAGACTCATACTGGTTTCGCTTGGGATATGGGTCTGTGGATGCTCGCCGGAGCCCGAAGACCCCGGCGCATCGCCCTGTGAAATCGGGAAAAGTATGGGACTTGGCGTGCGATAGCGGTTCAGCGATACGGCGGCTACGGCTCATACCGCTTGAACGCGAGGCAGGTATTGTGCCCGCCAAACCCCATCGAGTTGGATAGCGCCACCCTTACCGCGCGCCGCCGTGCCTGATGGGGAACGTAATCCAGGTCGCACGTTGGGTCAGGATGATCCAGGTTGATGGTAGGAGGAATGATTCCGTGGACAATGCTCTGAACCGCGATTGCCGCCTCGATGCCCCCGGCCGCGCCAAACGTATGGCCCAGCATTGATTTGGTCGAGCTGATAGCCACGTGGTACGCGTGGCTGCCAAGCGCGGTCTTGACCGCCTGCGTCTCCATTGTGTCGTTGAGGCGCGTTGCCGTCCCGTGGGCATTGATATAATCCACCTCCTCAGGGTGCAGCCCGGCACTCTGTAATGCGCGCTCGATTGCGCGCACCAGGCCCTCGCCGCCTGGAGCGGGCTCCGTCACATGATAGGCATCCGCCGTCGAGCCGTACCCGACGAGTTCCGCAAGAATAGGCGCATGGCGTTCTAATGCGAAATCGAGATCTTCCAGGATCAGCATCCCTGCGCCTTCTCCCATGACAAAGCCATCGCGTTCGGCGTCAAAGGGGCGGCTGGCCCGCTGTGGGTCATCATTCTGCCGTGAGAGGGCGTGCATATTCGCAAAAGCAGCCATAGCGAGTGGGGTCACTGCCTTTTCCGCGCCTCCAGCTATCATTGCCCTGGCCGCTCCACGTCGGATCGTCTCCGCGGCTTCACCCAGCGCGTTCCCACCAGTCGCGCAGGCAGAAACAGCCGCCCAGGTTGGCCCTTGCGCTCCGGTCAGTAGCGAAACCATGCCTGCCGCTCCGTTGATCATCAGCATCGGCACCGCGAAAGGGCTGACACGCGCAGGCCCTTTTTCATGCAGGACAGCAAACTGCTCATGGAGGGTCATCAGTCCACCGATGCCACTCCCGATACACACGCCAACCTCAGGGGCGAGTTGTTCTGTGATCGAGAGGTGCGCTTGCGCCAGCGCCTCGCGAGAGGCCGCGACAGCCAGATGGGTGAAGGGATCGTTCCGGCGCGCGTCTTTGTGGCTAAGGTAGCGACTGGCATCGAACTCCCTGACCTCTCCAGCGAATCTAACCGGATATTGGCTCGCGTCAAAATTCGTAATCGGCCCAATGCCCGAGCGTCCATCACAGAGCGCTTCCCACGTCTCGTTGACGCTGTGCCCAAGGGATGTGATAAGCCCCATGCCAGTAATCACCACGCGCTTCATCATCCACCTCCATTTCAGCAGAGTCCAGATCTGCTGGCTTCCCACTGGGATATGACTCTACATGGATTGTGAACCGAACAGTTCACAATGACGCCGAAAAAAAGAGTCTACTCGGTAGACGCTCCCCGATTCTCACGGTATCGCATCAACGAGAGTGTTCCCATGCGCAGCGAAGCAATCAGCGAAGGATCATTGCGGCCTTTGGCCAATAGCATGACTCCTTCGAAGTATGCGAGCAGCGCCTGCGCGGTTGATGCGATATCTAGATCTGGAGGCACAACGCCTTGTGCTTTCGCCTCGCGCAATACGTGTTGGAAGTACTTGAGCCACTCCCGGAAGAATCGTTCCACGCGCGCGCGAATCAACTCATCCTGCGTGCTCAACTCCAACGTCAGATTGCCCGCCGGGCACCCATGCATGTAGCCATCGGTTTGCTTCTGGGCCTGTTGCCGCTCCCACACGAGATCAAAGAAACGCAGCATCCGCTCGTGTGGAGGGGTATTGCGATCCAGGAAAGTTGGCTCCAGCGCTGTCTGCTCAAACCACTGCCATTGGCTTTCAATAGCGGCGAGCACGAGCGCCTGTTTTGATGGGAAGAAGTGATAAAAGCTGCTCTTGTTCACGCCTGCGGCTGCGCACAGCTCATCAACACTCACGCCTTCATAGCTGTGCGCGAAGATCATATGGCGAGCGGCCTCGATCAACCGCTTGCTGGCGTCGCTCGGTCGGCCCATAGCATTGTTCCGCCTGTCACTGGCCTCATTCTTTATGAACTATACAGTTCACAATACCATAAGGATGAGCAGACGTACAGAGGGTTCAACGCCTGGGCCAGGGGATGACTATCCGGTATAGACGCTCGGCTTGAGGACGCCGATGTAGGGCAGGTTGCGATACTTTTGCGCGTAGTCCAGCCCGTACCCAACGACGAAGCGGTCGGGAATGCTGAAGCCGACGTACTCCGGCTGCACGACCACATCTTTCTGCGCTTTCTCTTTGTCGAGCAGCGCGCAGACGGCGATGCTGGCTGGGTTGCGGTTGTCCAGCAACTCCATCAGGTAGCGTAGTGTCAGCCCGCTATCGATAATATCCTCGACGATCAGGATATGCCGCCCATCTATGGATGTATCGAGGTCTTTGAGGATGCGGACGACACCACTGGTCACCGTTTCGTTGCCGTAGCTGCTGGTCGCCATGAAGTCCATCTCCAGTGGCATATCAATCTGCCGGGCGAGGTCCGCCATGAACATCACCCCGCCCCGGAGAATCCCCACCAGCAGCAGATCGCGCCCCTCATAGTCTTCGCGGATTGCGGCGGCAAGTGCGGCAATACGTGCCTGGAGTACCGGCTCGGAAATGAGGACTTCTTCGATGTCATCGTGCATAGAATGGGAGCTGGGCACGCGCGTTCTCCTCTAGGTCTAGTTGCTGCTAGCTGTTTCTCGTCCACTTGTCGCAAACGTCTCGTCCGGCACGGGCCAGAGACGCCGCCATGTTCAGTATATCTTGCCAGCCGCGTCATTCGTGGTCAAGCGCGGCCAGCAACTTCAGCAGCGAGATATCGTAGCGATACTGGATGCTGGTATGATTGTCGTCGAATTCCTCATGCTCATAGGCGATACCGCGAGCGGCGAGCCGCGCCGCCATGACCCGCGCGCCGTAGTGCAGATTGAACTGGTCATGGTCGCCGCAATCCATGAACACCAGCCGCATCCCGCGCAGGCTTTCGCCATAGCGGTCGAGAAGCTCGATGGGGTCCCATTCGAGCCAGCGCGCCCAGACTTCCGGCACGCGCTCGCAGGTATGCAGGTTGACGGGCAGCCCAATGCCGAGTGGCGCGTTAGAGTCGGGCGAGTAGCACGCCGACATCGCCAGGATATTCAGAGCGTCGAAGTCCGCCTGGTTCTTCTTGACCTGGGCCGCGAACTGTTTCCACCAGCCTTCGACCCCGCCGAACATGTTGACGCGGTTGCACATCTTGGGGAAATCCGGCGCGTAGCACAGCTCGAAGAGCATATCGCCGCTATGGCAGGCCAGCGCGCCAAATACCTCAGGATGGCGCATGCCGAGAATCATCGAGCCGTACCCGCCGCTCGATTTGCCAAAGACTCCGCGTGATTGCGGCGTCGCGAGTGTGCGGTAGTGCGCGTCAACCCAGGGGATGATCTCCTCGATCACGTAGTCTTCATAGCGCCCGGTGGCTTGCGAGTTGATATACTGGCTGCCGCCATAGCGCGTGAAGCAGTCGGGCAGCACGACGATGGCGTGCGGCATTCCGGCGGCGTAGAGGCGGTCGAGCCGCTCGGCCAGATTTGGCTGCCAGGCGTCTTCGTTGAGCAACATAATGCCCTTGCCTGTGAAGCCAGTCAGCGCGACGAGCACTGGATAGCGGCGCTGTGAATTGGCGTAGTCCGGCGGCAGGATGACCGGCAGGCGCCGGTTGGCCGGGTCGTCCAGCGGATTCCCACGCAGCACCGTGCTTTCGAGGACGGGCATTTCGACCGTGACAGGCATCTCACATTCTCCCTTTCGTGTACGGGTACTGGTATAGCGCTTAGCGCGCATATGGCGTTCTCTCGGATCAGCGCAGGCCCAGCACGGCCACGACCAACTCGATGGCAATCAGGATGATGACCGTCACCTCCAGGGAGATTGCCACGGCCTCCTGTGCTTCGTCGCGCAGCAATGCCGCTGTCTCGCGCAGCACAACCAACGACTCGGCGATGCCCGTGCGCCACACCTCCACTCTCAGCACCATCAGCGCTGCCGTATAGACCCGGTTCCAATAGACATCTTCGGTGACTTTGAGGGCGTTTTCGACACGCGTGCTGGTCTCGGTGATGTCGGCAATGAGGCCGTGTATCTCGCGCAGGAAGCTCCCTGAAGAGAGTAGCACAGACCATCGTGGCCGCCGGGTGCGCGCCACCTGCTGGGCAACTCGCGCCAGATCACGCTCGACCTCCGCGTCATACGAGCGAAACGCCAGCAACTGCACGTTGGCGAACTCCAGCAGCAGCGCCGCATCGTCACGTGCCATCTCGTCCGGCTCGACCACTACTGCGGCTCCCCACGTTAGCACGATAAGGTCATCTTCATAGTAGCTGAAGCTGCTGGCGAGCTGTGCCGCCGAGGCGCTGAGCTGTCTGCGCTCGCCCAGGGCAGTGCGCAGGATGACGGGGTCGCGCGCGAGCTGCGAAGCGAATGCGCCTGGAGCCAGACGCTCGATAAGTAAGATGGTGTAATCTTCGGTCGGTCCGGGTGAGGGATTTGGCTGTTCCATCGCGGGTTGGAGCAGGGTTGTGAAGACGTCGCACTGCCGCTGAAAGCTCTCCACCACACTGGGCGGATAGCTCTGCGCCGCGCCCAGGAGCTCCGCCGCGGTATCCCATGAGATGCTATCAGGCAGGCGAATTATCATCCGAAATGCCAGGATGCCCAGGTCATAAACACGGACGTACATGTACCCGCTAAGTGGTCTACCCGCCAGCTCGACCGTCACATCGCCCAGACGAAGCTCTAGCGGAAGCTGCCGGATCTCGATGCTGCCGCCGCGCGTCACCACTGGGCGCACCCGCGACGTAGGCTCCTTGAGGAGCGAACGCGCGCGTTCCAGGTCGAAGCCAAAGGCGGTGTCATAGATCTGGTAGAGATGCAGAGTCGCCCGCTCGATCTCTGGTGGCGCGCTGGCTGGCGTTGTCACAATCGTACCTTTTGCTGACGTTGAGTTGTCCGATGCCGGGATTATAGCACCGGCAGCCGGGCGAAACCGCCGCAGTGGGAAGCAGCGGTAGCACACCGAGCTTGACGGCACGGCATTCCTATGCCATCGTTTTGTGTAACTTTTCCTGCTTCGGAGGTGACCCAGTCAATGGCACGTACGACACCCAATGTGCATCAGGGCGTGCTCGATGCGCGGGAAGGCGCGCAGGCGATCGTGGTTGATTCACCCGCCTGGTTCGTCTGGCTATCCCGACATCGCGTCTTCCGCTTCGCGTCTTCTGTCGGGACCCTCACGGCACGCAAGGAGCGGCGGGCTGCAAGTTGGTACTGGTATGCGTACCGTCGTCAGCGAGGCGTGCTACGGAGCGCCTACCTCGGCAAATCCGAGGAGGTGACTCTCGCCCGTCTCATGCGGATTGCCAGCGTGTTCCATGGCGCATCGCTACAGTGTACAGCGAGCGCAGAAACAGCCGAAGCAACAGAGGAGCGTTCTCTGCTCACGACGAAAATGACCCCGCCCATGCGTTCTTCCTCGACTATAGACCGTCCACGCCTGCTAGCTTTGCTGCGCATGCGTGACAGCAGTAGGTTGCTCCTGGTGACTGGACCCGCCGGGTCGGGGAAAACGACGCTGCTGAGTGCCTGGCTGCGCGAAGATTCGCGTCCGGTGGCCTGGGTTTCGCTCCATGAGGAAGAGAACGACCCTGCTCGTTTCTGGGGCTATGTACTCGCGGCACTCCACATGCGCTACCCCGATATTGCCGCGCACACCATGACGCTCTTACCCACGCTCCAGGACAGGACGATGGAGCAGTTTCTCATCCCGCTGATAAATGCCCTGGCGCTGCTCCCCGACGATCTGACGCTTGTGTTGGACGATTATCATGTGGTGACCAATCCGCAGGTGCAGGAGAGCGTGGCATTTCTGTTGGAGCACGCGCCCGCCCGCTTGCATCTGGCGATTGCCAGCCGCTCGCTGCCCGCACTGCCTCTGGCGCGCTTGCGCGCGCAGGGGCTCCTGGGCGAGGTGGATTTCGATGACCTGCGTTTTACTCGAGAGGAAGCCGCGGCGTTGTTTCAAGTGGTAACTGGGCATGCTCCCGAACCCGAACAGCTCGCGCATCTGTTGGGCAGCACAGAAGGGTGGGCAACCGGCCTCTACCTGGCGGCGCTGGCATGGGATGGCGCGTCTGCCAGCGCCCTCTATCCGTCTCTTCCGCATGGGAACCATCGCTACATCTTTGACTATCTCGCCAGCGAAGTGCTGGCTCGCCAGCCAACGCAGATGCGCGACTTCCTGGTGCAGACCTCGATTCTCGACCACGTATATGGGCCATTATGCGATGCTGTCTTGCTGCGAGACGACAGCCAGCGTATGTTGGAACAG
>DASUWS010000231.1:0-9301 GCA_036378295.1 Ktedonobacterales bacterium | reverse complement strand
CCCCCTCCCAGCCCTGCGGGCCACGCTCCCCGTCACGGGGAGGGCTTCGGTTTCCAACAGCGCCTGTGCCTGCTTCTGGCTCCCCTCTCCCTGTGGAAGAGAGGGACAGGGGATGGGGTTCCCCAGTGACCGGGCAGTGGTGCAGGCAGGGGTGAGTGTGCGCTATGTCTCGCTCATGGCACTCATGGCGCTCATGGCCGCTCCTCCTGCCGCTTGCTCTCCGCACGTTCTTGCGCATCCTGTGCGCATGCGCAAGAACGTGCGGAGCTTGCACAAATACAGAGAGGATGTCGGCGTCTGGACGCTGCCCAGCCCGCCAGCCACGGGCACGCCAGCCAGCGCGCGACCTGCGCCACCACCCGCTCCCCATCACCGCCAGCCCCGGACAGCCACCCTCGGCCAGCTTGAGGCATCCAGGGAGAGCGAACCGCCGGGAAAACGGTTGTTCGATCGTTGACCAATATGGTAGACGCGCAGGTTGCCGGGGCTATGCTATGCGGGCGCGGTCAGCGGCAGCGTGAACCAGAACGTGCTCCCCTTGCCCGCTGCGCTCTCGACGCCCATCGCGCCGCCGTGCCGCTCGATGATCTCACGGCTGATATAGAGTCCCAGGCCGAGGCTGCCGCCCGTTCCAGGCCGGGGCTGCGTTCCCGGCACCCGGTGGAAGCGTTCCCAGATGTGTTCTTGCTCGCTCTCCGGAATACCCGGCCCCTCATCCTGGACGAGCACGCGGGCCTGCCGCGCGGGCGCGCTCTCTGCGCCTGGTGGGTCTCCTTCCAGGCGAAGAGCCAGGGTGATAGGCCGCTCGAAGGGGGAATAGCGATCGGCATTCGAGAGCAGGTTGGTGAGCACCTGACCAATCCGGTCGGTATCCGCCCACGCGATAACTGGCTCGTCTGGGAGGATAACGCGCAGCGCGCGTGTCTCCGTCATCTGCAAAGATCGCGCTTCCTGCTGACAGAGTGCCACCAGATCACATGGCTTGCGGTCGAGCATCAGCGCCTTTGATTCAAGACCGACGACCGTGCGCATGTCACTAACCAGGCGCTCCATCCGAGCGACCGAATGGGCGATGGTCTCCACAAGCTCAGGGTCCGGTATGCGTGATGGTCGCCCGTCCTCGATGCTGCGCTGCTGCATTTGGAGATACATCTTGATGGCGGCGAGCGGGTTGGCGAGATCGTGGGCCACCACACTGAAGATATCCATGCGCTGCTGCTCCAGGCGCCGCTGCTCCGTTACATCGCGGGCCGCGGTCACTCCGCCAACAATCCGGCCCTGCTGATCGAAGATGGGAGCGCCGCTGACGCTCACCTGTATCTCACGCCCATCCAGCGACCGCAGACACATCTCCACGGCATCCGAACCCACGAGCGACTCTCCGCGGAGCACGCGATAAATCGGCCAGGCCTCCTTGGGGAGAGGCCGCCCCCGCACATCACAGACCACAAAGTTGCGCGCACGCTCCTCCGCCGACGGAATATATTCCGCCTGCCCTGTGGCCTCATAGCCAAGGAGACGACGCTGGGCGGCATTCATGCGAATAGTTCGCCCCTCCGTGTCGAAGAGCATGACCGCGTCGGTCTCCGTCTCGAAGATGCTCTCGATCTCGTGCGCGCGCGCCGCAAGCTCGCGCTCCAGGCGCCGTTGCTCCGTCACATCGCGCCAGACCAATACTGCACCCACGATCTGCGCTTCCGCGTCGCGGAGCGGCGCCCCAGTGATATGCTGGATCATATCGCGGCCAGTAGATGTCCTGATGGTCACTTCGATGGGTGCGGCGCTGGTAAAGATGTCGCCGCGCAATACCCGCTGCACCGGCCATGCCCCTGGGAGTATCGGGCGACCCGTAACATCTCGTACCTTGAGCCTGGAGAATCGATCGCGTACCGATTCCTGCTCCCACTCAGGGTGGAGATCATAACCCGCCAGCGACCGGGCAGCCGCATTCATCGCCGCCAACCGCCCAGTGCTGTCGTAAATGTATACCCCCTCATCCATTGCCTCAAAGGTGCGTACGAGCTGCTCGGTGCGCTCGCGCAGCTCCCTCTCCAGGTGCTTGCGCTGGGTGATGTCGCGCGCAGTGGCTTGCCAGCGCCCGTCTGGCATGAACCGGGCGCTCACTTCAACAGGCACGAACGACCCATTCTTGCGCCGTAGCCGCCATTCGCTACGATGGGTTTCTCCTCGCGACATCTCGCCAAGCGCGGTCTCCAGGCGGGGCACATCCTCCGGAGGAATCAGATCGACGAGACGCATGCCGAGCAATGCCTCGCGCGAATAGCCAAGCAGCGCGCACGCCGCGGGGTTGACCTCAACGAAATGTCCTTGATTGGCCACGAATATGGCATCCACCGCCTGTTCCAGAAGCGCCTGGTAGCGTGCCAGCGTCGTGGCATCCACTGGGTAAGGTGCGGCTGCGCTTGCACCATTATCTGACCCAGCGCTCGCATTCGCGCCTGGCACATCATCTGGCCGCACACTTCGCGCCCGATCGTTGTCACGATGCGGCGGATAGTGTTCCCCTGGCGGCATGCGTTCCATGCTCATCTTCCGCTCCTTCGAGAAGATCCGACACTGAAGGCTGCCGTCTCCCTCACAGGCCCCAGTAGCACCGTAAACGGGTACGGTCACATCGACATAACAGATGTGAGCATGTGGTCACGCGCGCGTCACAGGCACGAACCGTTGCCGACGCGCAAACACGTCCTATATGCTCCACCGTCCAACAGCATCCTTGAGGGGTAGAGCGAGCAGTGAGAGAGGACTACAGGGTCAGACCGACTGGGCCAGCAACTCACGGAGCACGACAGCATTGCAGTGTTCCGTATCGTGCGCAGCGAAGACCAGCGTCACATGCTGCTTGCGCGCCAGCTCGCGCAATTCCGCCAGCGCGGACCGTGCCGGTTCGGTCGCCAGCTCGGCTTCGTACCGGCGGCGAAACTCCTCGAACTTTACGGGGTCATGCCCAAACCACGCGCGTAACTCCCGGCTCGGCGCGACATCCTTGAGCCATACATCCACATGCGCCCGTTCCTTCGAGAGACCCCGTGGCCACAGTCGATCCACCAGCACCCGCATGCCATCGCCCGGATCGGGCGTGTCATAGACCCGCTTCTGAGCCACCAGAATACCTGCAGGTGCCATACCGGTTCTCCTTTCAGATCATTCCAGGCGCGATACGATATCCTTCTCCGATCTTGCCTGTCTTGGCTGTCTTGGCTGGTGGCCACACGGCGAGTTGACTCGCTGGCCACCTATGGCGCTCCCAGCGCTACGCGGTCACCTTGTTACGCGATCATCCCCATGTCTAGCGATGTATATAGCATAACACGATGAGAAGGAAGAGCGTCCGATGACCATCTCGCGGGCGATATGCGCAGTGGACGCCGAGCGGTAGATCAGGCATCAATCGGGCACTATTCGCCGTAGGAGGGAAGCACGTAGCGAGCGCGGAAGCAGCGGTAAAAAGCCACTACGCCCAACGCTGCCACCAGCTCGCCACTCCACACAGTACACCGCAGGCCCTTCAGAGTCCAGAGCTGCGCTGCGATTTTCAGCCGCTACGGAACCAGGCGGTGCGATTGCACAGGGATGCTCAGGGCGGCGCCTGCCAAGGAAAGGCGCGCGCGATTACAGTACTGGCTTCCCAGAGTTGAAGAAAGCGACATTTGTCACAGCCGCGCGCATCTAGCGGTGTCATGCTTACGATATGACGGATACCTACGGATTGTGGCGCATCCGCTCACGTAGCGGCACGTGTCAGCATGTGCAAACGCATGCGAGCCGCGCACCAGGGAGGTTGCCATGCGCTGTGACGAATGTGGAACCGCGCTGTACAAGGCGGGCGATGTTGTGCCTGCCGGGACGTATATGCGCGTTGACGATGACTCGTTTCGCCAGGTGACGCTGGCGCATCGGGGGCCGCTCCCGGCGAGTTTCGACGGTCACGTCGCAGCGTATCGCATCGCGGCTGCGCCATGTGCCTGCGCGCGTCGCCACGCTTCCGCTGTTGCCGCCTCATCGAGAGGCGCGCGCTCCAAAGAAAGTCAGAACAGGCCATGACCTACGTAATCACTCAGCCATGCGTCGGCGTCAAAGACGGCGCCTGCGTGGATGTCTGCCCCGTTGACTGTATCCATCCAGCCGAGGGCGAATCCGACTACGAAGAGTACAACCAGCTCTATATCAATCCTGATGAGTGCATCGACTGTGGCGCCTGCGAGCCGGCCTGCCCCGTTACCGCTATCTTCGAGGAAAGCGCCGTGCCGCCACAATGGCAGGAGTATACCAAGATCAACGCCGATCACTTCAAGCAGTAGCCTTCTCAGGCGACGCATGGTTCAGGGCCAGGCCACCCTCTCTCCTCGTCCCCCGCCCTGAGAGGGGGTGGCCGAAGACCTGCTCGCGACGCGAAACGTCCACGCGCTCACTCAGGCCAGCAATTCGAGGCGCTCGCGGCTGACCACGGTGATCCGCCCGCGCTGCATCCGTATCGCGCCAGCCGCCTCCAACTCTTTCAGCGCCCGGCCCACCATCTCGCGTGCTGTGCCTGCCATTGCCGCCATCTCCTGCTGCGTTAGCCGATGTGCCGGCTTGCCCGATTTTCCGTTGGCGGCCGCGCTTGCCTCCCGCTCCAACAGAATCTTCGCCACACGCGCCGTCACATGACGGAAGGAGAGGTCTTCTACCAGCGCGACCAGATGGCGCAACGCACCTGCCAGCGCCTGCACCGTTGCCAGCGCCACGCCTGGCCGCTCCGCAATCAGGCGGCGAAGCTCTGATCCGCTCGTCGCGTAGACGATGCTTGGCTCCATCGCAGCCGCGCTCGCGGGATTCGGTCCGCCATCCAGTGCCGGAACGTCGTTGAAGGTGTGGCCCGCCTCGATCAGCCGCAACACCTGCTCTTTGCCGCCCGGAGACGACTTGAACACCTTGATTGTTCCGCTGCGCACGAAGTAGAGCGCGCCACCACGATCCCCTTCGAGGATGATGATATCGCCACGATCATAGCGACGCTCGATCGTCACCGCCGCCACATGGGCCATATCATCGGGAGACAGCAGCGCGAACATCGGCACATTTCGCAGTGCGTCCACCTCCACTGGCATCGCTCGCTCCTTTCACCTGCGCCACGCATCCCGGCGAATCATCGGCCCGGCGCCCGATGCGACCTAAGTCGCTGTCGACACCGATACTCACAGCTTACACTCAACTTGTGCCAGCCGTGAAGGCCCTATTGCCTCACGCCCAGTTGAGTTGACAATGTCCATCGAGAGCGAGAGAAGGAGAGATTCCCATGAGCGGCAATGTGCAGTCATGGAAGGCAGATGCGGCTGAGGTCCTGGATGTTCGCCCCGTGCTGGAGCAGGGCGGTGAGCCATTCGTGCAGATCATGGAAACCGCGGAGCGCGTCCCAGCGGGCAAGTCTCTGGTGCTGATCGCGTCGTTCGAGCCAGTGCCCCTGTATGGAGCGCTCGGCGGGCGTGGCTTCTCGCATGCTACCGAGCGTATATCCGACGATGAGTGGGTCATTCGCTTCACCCGCGAGCAATAGAGCGCTACCAGCCCAGAGAGAGCAGAGAGAGCAGGGCATCGAAAGGACGCGCCGATGCAACCCAGCATGCAACCCTTCCGGATATCAACGCCGCCATCCGCGCCAGCGTCATCCACGCCGCCCGTGTCCGTCCAGGGGCTGAGCGGTCTCGCGCGCGGAGGCGTCCCGCTGTGGCTGCCGTTGCCCTTTCTGATCTCGGGCGTCATCGGCGCGGCGCTCTTTGGAGCACTGCTGCCGTGGGTCGCGCCACAGGCGATCCTCGCGCCGGGATACCCCCACGTGCTCGCGCTTGTGCATACGGCAACGCTCGGCTGGCTGACGATGATCATCATGGGAGCATCGTTGCAGCTCGCGCCGGTCATCCTTACCAGCCCGCTACGCGCCACGCGCTTCGCCCGCTGGCACTATGCCGTCTACCTGCCTGGCGTCGCGTTGCTCGTCACGGGATTCTGGTTCTGGCGCCTGCCGCTGCTGATCGCGGGCGGATCGCTGGTGGTGCTGGCCGTCGCGCATTACGCCGTCATCCTTGGCGCAACGCTCCTGCACGCGCGGCGGCATACGCAGGCGCGTCCCCTGACGGCCCGCTATCTGACCGCATCGCTCATCTACCTATGCCTCGTCGTCAGTCTTGGGCTGACCGCGGCGCTAAACCTCTCGCTCGGCTTTCTCGGCGCAGGCACAAACCGCCTGTTGCTGGCGCATATCACGCTGGGCGTCGTAGGCTGGCTCTCCTGTACGCTGATCGGCGTCTCATACACCCTGGTGCGGTTGTTCGCGCTGGTACACAGTCACAATGACCGGCTAGGCCGGATGGTCTTCGCGCTGCTCAATGGCGGCATCGTCGGGATGGCGGGTGGGTTCGCGCTCGCCTGGCTGCCGCTCGAAATCGCGGGTGGGCTGTTGCTTGTCGCCGCCGTCTGGCTCTTCGCCTGGGATTACGCCCAGATGCTGCGCCAGCGCAAGCGCAAGCTCCTTGATGCAACCCAGCATCACGGCATCGCGGCGGTGGGCTATCTGGCGGTTGTGGTCTCCCTAGGCGTCGCAGCCGCGCTCCTCGGCTGGAACTCACCGCGCCTCTTTGCCACGCTGGGGCTGGCCGCGCTCGTGGGCTGGCTGGGGCAGAGCACCCTCGGCTATCTCTACAAGATCGTCCCGTTCCTCATCTGGCAATCGCGTTATGGCGCGCTCGTTGGTCGGCAGAAAGTGCCGCTGATGCGCGATCTGGTGCGCCAGCGATGGGCTACTATCAGCTTCTGGCTGGTGAATGGCGCGCTGCCGCTCGTCGCCATCACCGCTCTGCTCGGCTGGACCGTTCCGCTCCAGGTGGCCGCGGCGGCCCTTGGCGGGGGACTCATCCTTGCCGCCGCGAATGTCGTCGGTATTCTCGCGCCGCGCAAGGTACCGGCCTGAGCGGATCAGAGGCCGGCGGCCACGCGACGACGACGATGCGACAACGCAACCATGCGACTACCAGTATCCCAATTCTGCGCGGCCCGCCTCGGTCATC
Organism: Ktedonobacterales bacterium; assembly: GCA_036378295.1. GTDB lineage: Bacteria > Chloroflexota > Ktedonobacteria > Ktedonobacterales > JADMIN01 > DAHUXT01. The sequence goes on along the minus strand of DASUWS010000231.1, from coordinate 2,237 downwards.
ATCGAAGGCTCCCAGCGCGGCTCCCAGACGAGTTGAATCGTGCCGCCCGTCACGCCCGCAATTGGCTGTAGCGCCGCCCCCACGCCCTCGCCGATGGATTCGTGCATCGGGCAGCCGGGCGTTGTCAGCGTCATCGTGATGGTCACGAAGCCATCCTCGCGCAGATCAACATTGTAGACCAGCCCCAAATCAACGATATTGACGCCCAGTTCTGGGTCAAGAACGTTGTGTAGCGCCTCGTAAATCTGGGTAATGACCTGCTCCGGCTCCGCTGAAGCGGCTCCAGCATCCGTTCCTGTTCTCGATTCCGTTCCTGGCTCTATCGCGTCGGACTGGCTCATTCTGGCCCTCCTGCCTGCATCTGTATGGTCATGTACGATCGGATCGCTACGCTCTACGCTACTGCCTGCGGTGCCGCGCTGGCTGCGACCTTTGTCGCACTCCATACAGGCATCGCACTGGCATCACTTGGGCAGCGGGCATCCGCGTTCCGGCCTTGTTCTTGCAAGAGTGAGCAATAAACTAGCCGCGTGGGCGCGGCGAGGAGTGGGGCCAGAAAGCAATCCATACCTATGCCAACATTCATCGAACGAGCTATCCGCGAGCCGGATGTCGAGACTCCGCAGCGCTACATGCAGCGCGTCAATCGGCTGGCCTGGGCGTTTCTCGGCCTCTTTGGCGGGGCAATTGTGGGCATCGTACTGGTGATATGGAAGGCCCAGTTGTATGTGACCCTCTCGCAGCGCTCCAATGTCGAGACGTTGACGCTGGCATTCGTGCTGATCTTCTTTGCCTATCTGGTCGTGCTCAGCGCGCCCGGCGCTCTTGGGGCGACTCGCATGCTCTACTACACGCTGCAAGGGCGGCGACAGGCAAACTGGGAAGACGGCGAGCGTATGAAGATGCGCGCGTTGGGCAGCGCCGCCAGAGAGCCAACTACCGCCGGACTGAACCTCGCAATCGAGCGCGAGGACCGGCCCGGAGAACCGTTCGCCCTGCCCGTTACGGACGGGGCTGGCTCGATGGGCGAGATCATCGTGGACGGCGCGACCCTTATCTATCGGCAGACAATCAGCGAAGGATCAAACGCGCTCCTGGCGTTCTTCGTCCAGCAGATCAATCGCATCCTGGAACAGCGTGGAGTAACGGCGGGCGTGGATGTGGTCGAGTGGAAGAGTATCGACGACGAGGCGACGGAGGAGTATCTCAGCCTCACCCAATTCGCGCGCAACCTGGAGCGGCACCTCGGCGCGGAGGGGCTTTGGCCCCGGCGGCGGCTGACGGCTGAGGACTGCGCCGAGTTGGAGAAACAACTCACGGGGGTGTGTCCTGCGCTCCGGAACGAAGCTTTCCTGCCCCGCTGGGAGTATCAGGGACAGCATCAGCTTCCCCTGATCCCAGAGCCGCTGGGCCTGATCAGCTTGAACCGCAGCGAGAAGCGGGTGGACCCGCTAGCCTCGATGGGCTGCGCGGTGGTCATCGTGCTTGTTCTGGTCTTCGTGCTCGCGCTGATTATTCTTTTCCCGCCCTGGGTGCCGGGCGTGTGAGGCGCAGGGGGGAGACCAGTGCGGACAAAGCGCATCGTGAAGCGAATCGGCTATTTCCTGCCTCTGGTGCTGTTACTGGCGCTGGCGGCTCTCTGGGTGACCAACTGCTCAGGGCCTCGCCCATCAGTGAGCGACCCGAAAGTGGAGGCGCCCGGTGCTCCCGGCAAACCATACCACGTCACGGCTCGTGTAGAAAACGATAGCCCCGGTCATGGACAGGTGCGGGTGTTGTTCCGCCTGCGCGACATCCATACGGGCCGGACATACCAGCAGAGCGATCAGGTCACCCTGCGGAGCGGCGAAACGCTCATTGTCGGCGTGGACATCAGCGCCCCACCCGGAGACTACCGGCCCGAGGTCACCGTCAGCTATCCCCCATGATCTGGCGCAGCGGTGATACACCAGCCGCGATGTCGCCCTCTCGCAGTCGTCACACGTCTTGCTATACAAGGGGCCGGCTGGCCCCATCACACGAACAGAACGCCACTCAGCGAGGTACATGATGCAAGAGCCACTTCATGGGCTGGAATATCGCCATATCGATGTCTTCAGCCGCGAGCCACTCTCAGGCAATGGGCTGACGGTCTTTCCGGAGGCAGGCATGCTCTCCTCAGCGACCATGCAGCTCGTCACGCGGGAGATGCGCCAGTTCGAGTCGATCTTTCTCACACCCGCAGCAGACCCAGAGCC
>DASUWS010000230.1:0-50055 GCA_036378295.1 Ktedonobacterales bacterium | reverse complement strand
GACCAGATAGGGTACGGCGGGAATGGGCGTATTCAGATAGTGGGCCAGAATCAGCTTGATCACATCGCCATGCGCCACCAGCACGATGTAGTCGCCGTTTGAAGCATCTGCCAGCGACTCCTTCGCGACGGCAACCGCGCGTTGTTGCACTGCCGAAAAGCTCTCCACCCCCTCTGGCGGCTCATCGGGGTTCGCGACAAAGACCTTCCAGGCCGGGTCGGTCTTTGCGACGTCCTCGATCTTCTGCCCCGCCCAATGTCCAACATTGGTATCCATCAGCCGTGGGTCGGTGTGGACGTCCAGTCCCCAGCCACGTGCGATGATCTCGGCAGTTTCGACGGCGCGCTCCAGCGGGCTGGAGATAATCGTGCTCAGCGGCAATGCCGAGAGCGCAATGGCGGCACGGTGCGCCTGGCGCCTGCCCTCGTCGGTCAGGGGGATGCCCGGTAGTTGGCCGGGAAGCCGCCCCTCGACATTGTATGTCGTCTGTCCGTGGCGGATGAGCACCAGAACACGCGTCCTGGGTGGTATGGGGGGTGGCGTAGTGGATTGTTCGGTCGTGTTAGCGCTTTCTGGCGCGGAATCGGGCGTTGGTGTACTCATGAACCTCATCGCGAATTCGTGGGGCGTCTGGGGTCGCAGACGCCGTGCTATCCGCTGGCGTAGTATGCCGCTATACCAGCGGACGATCGGGCGCAGATAGCCGGGATGCCGTGCGAGGTGCGTCATCCTCGCAAGTGGAAGTCTCCTGATCCTGAGCCATCCGCGCTGTATCATATGTCATGCTTTTGTCTGATTGTAGCAGGTCGAGCGTCTGCGCTTCCGTTATTCTGCTGTGGCGCTGACGGGCGGCTGGTTGGTTGCTGCCGCGGGGCCAATCCAGACCGTCTGGATGTTCACGAACTCGCGGATGCCAAATGCCGAAAGCTCGCGTCCGTACCCGCTCTGCTTCACTCCGCCGAAGGGCAGGCGCGGATCAGATGCGGTCATGCCGTTGATGAAGACAGCGCCCGATTCCAGGCGGCGGGCAAGCTGGCGTGCGCGGTTCAGATCGCGTGTCCAGAGGTTGCCGCCGAGGCCAAACATGGAGTCGTTGGCCAGCTCCACCGCGTGATCTACGTTGCGCGCGCGAATAACCGCAGCCGCCGGGCCAAATGTCTCCTCCTGGAAAAGCGGCATCTCTGTGGTGATGCCGGTGACGATGGTCGGCGGGTAGTATGCGCCAGCGCCATCACTTGCCTTGCCACCGAGCGCTACCTGTGCGCCCATCTTCACCGACCGCTCCACCTGATCAGCCAACGCGTCGCGCAGGTCGGCGCGTGCCATCGGGCCGAGTTGTGTCTGCGCATCCAGCGGATCGCCCATACGCAGCTTGCTGGCCTGCTCCACGAACTTCTGGGTGAAGGCATCGGCTACCGGTTCCTCGACGATGAAACGCTTGGCGGCGATGCAGCTCTGTCCGGCGTTCTGGAAGCGCGAACGCACGGCCCATTCCGCCGCGGCATCGAGATCAGCGTCTGCCAGAACGATGAAGGCATCCGAGCCACCTAGCTCAAGCACGGTCTTTTTGATGACGCTCCCAGCGGTCCCGGCCACCTGTTTGCCAGCGGGCGTGCTGCCTGTCAGTGTAATGGCGGCGATGCGCGGATCAGCGATGACCTGCTCGACCTCCGCGCCCGGCACGAGAATTGTGCTGAAGAGGCCCTCGGGTGCGCCTGCCTCGCGGAACACACGCTCAAGCTCCAGCGCGCAGCGCGAGACGTTGGAGGCGTGCTTCAGGACGGCTGCGTTACCAGCCATGATGGCGGGCGCGGCGAAACGGATGACCTGCCAGTAGGGGTAGTTCCACGGCATAATTGCCAGCACGACGCCGAGCGGCGTGAATTCGATATAGCTCTCGGCAGCATTCGTAGCGACCGGCTCCGGCGCGAGGAATTCCTCGGCATGCTCGGCGTAATAGTCACAGTTCCAGGCGCACTTCTCGATTTCGGCCTGTGACTCGGTGATCGCCTTGCCCATTTCCTGCGTCGCGATGCGCGCCAGATCGGCTTTCTGCGCGCGTAGCACCTCGGCGACCCGCCGCACAAGGGCGCTCCGCTCGGCGAACGACGTTGTCCGCCATTCGCGATAGGCCCTCCGGGCATGCGTGAGTGTCTCGTTAATTTGCTCCGCGGTAAACGGCTCGAACGTCTCGATAACCTCACCAGTCGCCGGATTGATGGATGCTATGCTCATGCCCTTCCTCACTTTTGAACAAGAGATTCAGAGGTTCATGGAACAACTGCGACGCGCCAGCGCGTCTGCCTCGCTCTCCGCATCGTACCACCTTCCAGTCTTGGGCTGAAGTAGGCATCCTGGCAAATATTCGCTGGACTGTCGGTCACGCTATGACGCCCTGTGTCACCTTGTAGGGTAAGATGCGGGAGGGAGAGGGAGGGAGAATGCTGAAACGGTTGGCCTTGATGACCGATTGGATGATATGGCCAAAGAATTGAGTGATATCTATCCCCGGCATTCCGGGCTGATATGCTACACTCGGGCCAGTTGGACGCCACCTCAGCCCACTGAGGAGCGGCGCGATTCGTATTACAGGCGTTGAGCGACATTCCCTGCCAGCCAGCGTTGGCCAGGTACACTACACGGGAGATGAACGCGGATGAGTGCGGAGAACTTTGGGAGTGATGACCAGCAAATAGCCGCGCGTATCGCCGAGCTGCGCAGGCGTATTGATGAGGCCGATCACGCTTATTATGCCCTCGATAACCCGCTCATCTCTGATGCTGAATATGACGCGCTGATGCTCGAGCTGCGCGCGCTCGAAGAGGCGTACCCGGCGCTGATTACGCCCGATTCGCCCACGCAGCGTGTCGCCGGTGAGGCGGCTGTTGGCTTCGCCAAAGTGCGCCATCTCACACCCATGCTGAGCCTGGCAAACGTGCGCACACCCGATGAGCTGCGTGCCTGGCAGCAGCGCGCCCAGCGGCTCCTGCCGAACGCGACCTTCAACTACGTCTGCGAGCCGAAGATCGACGGCCTGAGCATGAACCTCACCTACGAAGATGGCCGTCTGGTACGGGGCGTCACGCGTGGGGATGGGGTCATCGGCGAAGATGTAACGGCCAATGTGCGCACGATTGGCGATATCCCGCACCAGTTGCAGCGGGTGGATGACATTCCCGTTCCGAGTCGCGTCGAGATTCGCGGTGAGATCTACATGCGGCAGGCCGATTTCGAGGCGCTCAACGAGCGTCTGGCCGCCGAGGCGGAACAGGCTGGCACGACGCCGCGCCTCTTCGCCAACGCTCGCAACGGGGCGGCTGGTTCGTTGCGCCAGAAGGACTCCTCGATAACCGCCAGTCGCCCGCTCTCGTTCCTCGCGTATCAGATCGGCCTGATCGAGGGCGATGGTGATCCCCGCTCGCAGGTGCAGGTGCTGGAGTGGCTACAGGCGTGGGGGTTCCCGGTCAGCCCACGCATCAAACATGTCGCGACTCTTGAGGAGGCACAGGAGTTCTGCGACCGCCTGGCGTCGGAGCGCTTTAGTGTCGGCTATGACATCGACGGCGCGGTCATCAAAATCAACGAGCGCTGGCAGCAATTGGAGTTGGGCGCGGTCAATCGCGACCCGCGCTGGGCCATCGCCTATAAGTTCGCTCCTGTCGAGGGCAACACGCGCCTGCTGGATATTGTCGTCACTGTAGGCCGGACGGGCAAGCTCACACCCAATGCTCGCCTGGAGCCAATACAGCTTGGCGGGGTGACGGTCTCGCGGGCGCAACTCTTCAACGAAGATGAGATTCGGCGCAAGAATCTGATGATCGGGGACACGGTGGTGGTTCAGCGCCACGGCGATGTCATCCCTGGTATCGTCAAGCCGCTGGTGGAACTGCGCGATGGCAGCGAGAAACCGTGGACTTTCCCGAAAGTCTGCCCGGTCTGCGGCGCTCCGGTCTTCCGGGCGGAGGGCGAGGCCGACACCTACTGCACCAATACCGATTGTCCGGCCCAGCGCACTGAACGCGTCATTCACTTCGCGGCGGTGATGGATATTCGCGGCCTGGGCGACGCAATTGCCGAGCGGCTGGTTGTGCAGAACCTCGTGACCGACGTGGCTGATCTCTACAGTCTGACCGAAGAGCAGGTGCTGACGTTGCCGGGATTTCAGCACAAGAGCGCCACCAATCTGCTCAACTCCATCGCCGCCAGTCGCGCGCGTCCGTTTGCGACGGTGCTCGCCGCTATCGGCATTCGCTACGTCGGCGAAAAAGCTGCCGAGACGCTCGCCGAGGGGCTGCGCTCGATGGATGCCCTGCTGAACGCCTCGCAGGAGGAGATTAGCGCGCTGCCCGGTATCGGCAACAAGATCGCCGAAAGTGTGTATAACTGGGCGCACCTGCCCACGAATCGCGATTTTGCCGAGCGGCTGAAGGCGGCAGGCCTGACGCTGGAGGCCCCAGACCACGATCAGGCGGCGCAGGAAGGGGCCGATCTTCCGTTTGCTGGCGAAACATTCCTGCTGACTGGCTCGCTCGAACAACTGACACGCGGGCAGGCCGAGCGGGCGATTACCGAACTCGGCGGGCGGATTGCGAGCGGCGTCAGTAAGTCGCTGGATCATCTCATCGTTGGCGCATCCGCAGGCAGCAAGCTGGCGAAAGCGGAGAAGCTGGGTGTGCCCATTCACGACGAGGCGTGGTTGGTTGATCACCTGCGCGAGCACGATGCGATGCCTGGTGAGCGCCGCCGCCTGAATGAATAGACGCTACATGGCTACATGATGCCCGCGATCATGCCGCCATCCACCTGAATGCTCGTTCCTGTGATGTAGGATGCCTGTCTGGACGCCAGAAACGCGACCAGCGCGCCCACCTCATTGGGCTGACCGACACGCCCCAGTGGCACGCCACGGCCAGCCTCTTCGATAGCCTGCTCGAAGCTGATGCCGCGCCGGGCCGCATCTGCTCCACGTAGTTCGCGCTGGCGATCGGTCAGGATGATACCTGGCAGCACATTGTTGATGGTGACGCCCGATGTGCCTACCTCTTTCGAGAGTGTCTTCGCCATGCCAACGACCGCGGCGCGCATCGCATTGGACAGGATGAGGCCATCGATGGGCTGCTTGACACTGGTACTGACCAGGTTGACGATGCGGCCTTGATCGCTCGCCTTGAGCAGTGGCAACGCCTCGCGCACCATCCGCACGACGCTCATCAGCGTGATCTGAAATGCCTTCTCCCAGTCGTCATCGCTCACGCTGGCGAAGGTTCCCGGAGGAGGGCCGCCCGCGTTATTGACCAGCACATCCAGACGGCCAAAGCGCTCCCGCACCCGGCTCACCAGTTGCGTCGCGGCATCGGGCGCGGAGACGTCGAGCGCCATCGTCTCCACGCGCACACCGCTTGCCGCTGCCCGAATCTCGCCCGCCGCTTCTTCCAGCCGTTTGGGGCCTCGGGCGCAAATCAGCAGGGATGCGCCATCCGCCGCGAGCGCTTTGGCGCTGGCAAGCCCCAACCCACGACTGGCCGCCGTCACCAGCGCGACACGTCCTGATAGTCCGAGATCCATTGGCAACGCTCCTCTTCACGTTCACGCACTATGCGCTTGCGCATCATCAACCATGACATCTGCCGCAATTATATGCCTGCGCCGCCCAAATCCAGAGACTACCTCCTCCGATGGCATTAGCAGGAAAGGCACGACCGTGCGGGGCTTTCGCCACATGGTGACGCACTTCGAGATGCGAAGGCGAGGTAATGTACCGGGCATGGAAAATAAGAGAGCGGCTGCGCATCTCCAAATGGGATGACAACCGCGCCGCGAGGGGTGGCGAATGGCGTGGCGGAGGAGGTGGGATTCGAACCCACGGTGCTTTTGGCACACGCGATTTCCAGTCGCGCCCACTAGGCCTCTATGGGACTCCTCCAGGCTGGGCAGAAATACATGAAGCCAGCGCAGCGAGTTCTGCCGCGCATGCACCCGCCCACTGGCTTCGTCTGGACTCCTGCGGCGGAAGGGGTGGGATTCGAACCCACGGAGCCCTTTTGGGGCTCACCGCTTTTCGAGAGCGGCACCTTAAACCACTCGGACACCCTTCCGCCGCGCAGTATAACACAGGCGGCATTTCTCCCGCAAGCATCGAATGGTTGAGTTACGGGCTGCGCCGAAAGTCTGCTACTCCCACTTCACTGTGGGCTGCACGCCCGACCGCTGTGCCACGATGGCTGCGAACTGCACGCCCGCATTGTCGTGTGACATGCCTTCCGGAAGTCGTACCCACTTCGCGTCAGCAGGCCAGGAGATTGTCTTACTATGCGGTGGCGCTTCGACGAGTGTAAACGATTGTAATTCGCTGGGCAAAGAGACACTGGCAATCATCACTGCAACATCAAACCAGGAAATAGTCTGCTTCTTCTGGCCTTTACCCCAGAATAGACCCTCATTTTCGACAGACAACGTGGTTGACCGGCTAAACGCTGCTATACTTAGGATTACGATACCGAAGAATGCACATAGGATGAACATATTCAGTGCAAAGGTATGGAGATTGGAAAAACTGAGATGTTTCGTGACAGATTCAGGGAAATCCTGTAGTGCGCGAACCGCGATATAGATGGTACTTATCAAACCAACCACCATAAGCAACGTCGTGATGACACGATCTCGCATGTGCTCCCCAAATCGGATTGCCACCGAAGCATCATGTAATAGTGCTGGTGAGACAGCCGGAAGATCCACGATTGGAGGCGAAAGAGTTGAAGTGTCGTGTCGAACACTCTCAAACATTGCCTTCAATGCGAATCCTAGTAGTAGAAGCCCTACACCGCCGTTGATTATCGCCACATAGAGATTGAGCGCGAATGAGCGGGTAAGTGGTGCAATAATTGCCAGTGCACCTGTCGTGAGTGGGATACATACCAACACGAACAGGATCGCAAGGCCCGTAAGAGATATTCCGAAAAGAAACCGCCTGTTCTCCTTCTGGTTCTGGCCTGCAACCCCGCGGTCAGTCCCGATGACGTGCAGAGGCAGACCAGTGTGAGCCCTGACGATTGCGAGCAGATCTACCTGCAAGCGCTCCTTCTGCTTCCAAGTGAGGCGCTCATGTGAGACCTGACTCTCAGGGACATCGGTCCATTCGACAAACTTGCTGGCGCTTGCATAGAGGCAGTAGCCATATTGATTGATAGGCTCATTCTTCCGCGCGAATTGACCTCGATACTCCCAACGCTCCAGGAGTCGCGCATCTTTCCAGGCGAGCAAGACATCGCGTTTCTTGGGGCGTCGCCAGAGCAATCCCTGAGCTGTCGCGGTAATTGTACTGTTACTTGCCCAACGTAGCGTCAGTGGTTGATCACCGATTGTACCTGCTGCCTCTTTAGCGGATAGATCACGTGGCCAGTTGGCCACCTGCATAGCACTCTCATCACCAGCTACTGCCCTTGCCCGCCGCTGTTCACGTTGCCGTGCCTGAACACCATAACGAGCAAGAGCCACTATCAGCGCCAGGTATCCTACGACGAGGTATATCTGCCCGCAGGTATCCATTGAAGACCAGTCAACCGCAGAGACCATCTGCTGAATAGAGATGCCAGTCAGCTCATAATTAATGGCAAACATCACGGGAAATATGGGCAGTAGTATGACAACAACGAGACACGCGACAGGCCAATAGCGATCTCTCGAGTGCATATCCCACATATCCTCTTCGCATGGCAAACGACACTGCCATGCTAACATCAGGCAGGCAAATATGCAACGCAGCCACCATCGCAACCCCATTTGAGATAGTGGCCGCGTTTGCGCTGATAGAATGAGTCGTGCTGCTTATACAGGAACGTGCTGCGAGGAGGGCACCAGATGAATTGCTCGACTGGTCTGCCTGGCTATGGTGCGGGAGTCAGCTTCAGGATACGATCATCGTCCGGGCCGGGATTCCCGCGACCGTCCCGGTTGGAGGTGGCGAGATAGACAGCGCCGTCAGGGCCAACCCTCACGTCACGCAGGCGACCGAACTGCCCCTTGTAGAGCACTTCTTCGCTGGCCACTGAGCCATTGGCGTTGAACGTGAGTCGCCGGAGACTGGCATCTTTCAGCGTCACGAAGAGCAGCGAGCCTTTCCACTGGGGGATGAGATCGGCGTTATAGAACGTGCAGCCACCGGGCGCTATCGTCGGCGTGTAGTTATGGATGCCGTTACCGCTCGTGTCTGGCCAGCCGCCATCTGATCCCTGAGTGATGATGTTGATCTCGTCGCCGTGATCGGGTCCGTGCTCCGTGCTGAAGAGGCGGCCATCAGGTGAAAAGCAAAGCCCTTCCGGGTTGCGGTGGCCGGTGCTGAAGACATCAAAGCTGCCGTTGTTCGGATCAATACGCAGAATGCGGCCATTGAGCGAGCCTGAATTGGGACGAGCGAGGTCGCCGTTGGTGGCATCGCCGGTCGTAGCGTAGAGCATGCCGTCAGGACCAAAGCGGAGCCGCCCGCCATCGTGGTTGCTCGCCACCTGGATGCCGCTGACGAGAATTGTCTGGGAGCCATTGTTTTCAAGACGCACGATGCGATTCTCGTTGCTCGCCGAGTACATCAGGAAGAAACGGCCCTGATGGTCGATCTCCAGCCCCATCAAACCAGCCTCGCCCCGTTCGACCACGCCTGTGATTATGTGCTGGGGGCCGCCTATGTGCGCGAGCCGACCGGGACGCTCGGTATACCAGAGTCTCCCCTGCGGGTCCCATGCGAGCGCCCAGACCGTATCGAGGTTACGGGCTACCACACTGACCTGGAGCCGCGCTTTTCCGGCGGTGATCGTGGACGCCGCCGATGGCATAGAACGCGCGGGACTCCGCGTCGCGAGAGGCGACAACGACGATGGCGCGCAGCCAGCAAGCAGCATGAGCAGCAGCATAGGCGCGAGGAGGAAGAGGAATGCGTGTGGGCCGCAGATCCAGCCTTGGCGCGTCCGCGCCAGATTGAGGGCAACGGACGGTGGTACTCCTGACATGAAGATTCGTCGCAGCGACATCATGTCTACCTCTTCCTTTAGCTTCCTCATAGTTTCCTCTGGTCCTAGTCCATGCCTGTTCCATCCTGGTCTATCTTATGAGTAGTCGTAGCATACGACAGAGTGCGACAGTTCATCATATCGCATCCCCCAGACGTTTGGCGCCAGCACCAACGCTAATGTAGCGCCGGACGGCGCGAGCCGAACGCCCCCAGCACCGTCTCAAGAACCGGCAGCATGCTCGACGCCCGCCTGGCACGGATGATGAGATCCCACATCGGCTCGCACTTCTTCCAGCCTCCGGCATAGGCCATATGGCGCGAACGATCTCCCCATCGCGGGTGGGTCCAGGCTCCGCGGACGATCGAGCGCCAGCGATAGAAATCTCGATATGCGCGCCAGTATCCCGATTCCAGCGCCTCGGGAGTCAATTTGGACGGACGGTAGACCACATGGCGAGTATCATAGAGATCCCAATTGCGGTGGAGTAGCCGTCCCTCGGCCTCCATGCGCTGAAAGAGGGCGGTGTCAGGGTAGGGGGTCAAAATGTGGAAGGTCGCGGTCTCGATGCCCTGCGCAATGGCCCACTCGACAGTCCGGTCGAACACGCTTTCGTCGTCCTCGTCCATTCCGAAGACGAAGCTCGCGTTGACCATGATGCCGAGGTCGTGCAGGCGCCGGATGGCCGCCGTGTAGTCGCGATTGAGATTTTGATATTTGCGCTGCTGTTGCAGGTTCGCGGGATTGAGCGTCTCGAATCCGACGAAGAGGCTGCGCAGGCCACACGCCGCGGCCTGCTCCAGTAATCCCGGTCGCAGCACCGACTGGATCGTGCCTGCTGCCTGCCACAGTCGCCCCATTCCTCGCATCCCCTCGAAAAGACTCGCGGCAAAACGTGGATTCCCGAGGAGGTGATCATCGAGGAAGTAGAGATGTCTGCCAGGCAGTCGCTCGATTTCATCGAGCGCGTCGTCTACCTGCTGTGTGTAGAATGACTTGCCTCCCTTGAAGAAAGCCTCTTTATAGCAGAAGTCGCAGACGTGCGGGCAGCCACGGGAGACCACGATGGAGTTGGGCACGAGGTAGTGGCTCCGCTTGATCAGATCGCGCCGGATGCGTGGAAGCCCCTGGAGGGTTCGTACTCGCGACGTGTAGACAGGCGCCGGATGGCCTGCTCGATAGTCCGCCAGGAAGGTTGGCCACGTATCCTCGCCGGGGCCAAGAAAGATGCTATCCGCGTGCTGGGCGGCTTCTTGCGGCAGAGAGGTGACATGCAGCCCGCCCAGCGCGACGTATGCGCCCCTGGCTCGGTAGTGATCGGCGAGCGCATAGGCGCGAGATGCCGAGGTGATATACACCTGAATGACAACCAGATCTGGTCCGTCGTCCAGATCGAGCCGTTCCACATGCTCGTCCTGCAGCGTCACTTCGTCGTCCTCGTCCAGATAACCAGCAAGCGTCGCCAGGCCGAGAGGGGGGAACAACGAATACTTGATAGGGCGGAAATACGGGCTGAGTGCCTCGGTGAGCGCTGGTAGGATCATCTTCACCTTCATCGTACCGCCTCTTTCTGTCTATCGCCGCTTCCTCCTCGCCAGTATGGCGTATCGTACTGGCCTGACGCCAAGCCTCGGATGTCAATGTTGCCGTCCTTGATCATCGCAGCCTGCACACTTGGGTGCGGGTCTCCTGGGCAATCAAATGCCATTCCTGCTTGCTTGAGAGGCGCGCACCGTGATAGAGCGCGTGATGCCCTGATAGGTATGAGGGGGATTCGAGGTGAGGGAAGGTGAGGTTCGATGTGAGAGCAGGAGCGGTTCGGGCATCACGGGAGCGCGCAGAGACGCCAGCGTAGGCCAGCGTCGCTCTGCTCGCGTCCGTCTCGTGTGAACCGGACGATCATATCGTGCGCGTCATATCGTGCGCGTCATGGATGCGTCATGGATGCGTCATCAGAACTTGACGGCCTGGAGGATGAAGCAGAGGAGTGCCGCAATGACCGCGGCAATGGGACCGGTCAATACCCAGGCCACCACCATATTGCCCGCGACTCCCCAGCGCACTGCGGAGAGGCGGTGTCGCGCGCCCACACCCATCACCGAGCCAGCAATGACGTGCGTTGTGCTGACTGGGAGGCCGATATGGCTGGCGGCAATGATGACCGATGCTGCCGCGGTCTCTGCCCCGAAGCCATCCACCGGGCGCAGCTTCACCATACGCATTCCCATCGTGCGAATGATGCGCCAGCCGCCGAAACTCGTTCCCAGGCCCATGGCCGTCGCGCTGACCACAATCACCCAGACTGGGACGGAGAATGATTGAGAGGTTACAGCGGTCGTGCTTTCATAGCTGATCACCGCCGCCGTGATGACGCCCATCGTCTTCTGCGCGTCATTGGAGCCGTGACTGAACGCCACGAACGCCGCCGAGAGCCGCTGCAGCCAGCGCGAAATACTCGTCACCCGGTGGGGCGATGTGCGGTGAAATACCCAGAGCAGTACCACGCCAATCACATAAGCAATGACCAGGCCAACGGCGGGCGAGAGAATCAGCGAGAGGACAATTTTCAAGATGCCATCAGGCTTGAGTGCGCCAAAGTGGAGCGGCGAGGCGATGACCGCGGCGCCCACAAGCCCGCCAATCAGCGCGTGCGATGAGCTGCTCGGCAGGCCGAAATACCACGTCAACAGGTTCCAGCTAATTGCCGCCAGCAGCGCCGCCATCACGGCGACTGGTGTCAGCGCGGAAGGGTCCGCCACATCGGTACCGATCGTCTTGGCTACCTGCGTGCTGATGAACGCGCCCAAAAAGTTGAGCAGGGCGGCCATGATGATGGCAAAACGGGGTGAGAGAACCCGGGTGGAGATACTGGTCGCAACGGCATTTGCGGTGTCATGGAAGCCGTTGGTAAAATCAAACGCCACGGCGACAAGGATCGTCAGAATCAGAAAGACAAGACTGACTTGCTGACCGTTCGCGGAGGCCGCCGCCAGCACTGGCAGGTGGATCACATCAAGCATATTTTAGCAGCACTCCGTGGAGTACATCGGCAACGTCTTCGCAAGCGTCGATAGCTCGCTCCAGGTGGTCATAGATCTGCTTCCACTTCAGAATCATCACTGGGTCCGACTGACTGAAGAGCACCTGGATGGCATTGCGGTATACATCATCACCCTGGTTTTCGAGACGGTTGATCTCAGTGAGCCGGTCACGGAACGCAGCCCGATCTTTATTGAGCCGCCGTAGATACGCGACGGCTTCCTGAATTTGCTCAGACGCCTGCACGATGAGCTGAGCCATTTCCATCGCGGGTGGTAGCGGCTCCTTGATGTTGTATAGGACAAAGTCATCGGCAGCCGCCTCGGTGAGATCGAGCACATCATCCAGCGCGGAGCTGATGGAGCCGATATCCTCGCGGTCGAGCGGCGTCACGAAGAGGCGGTTCAGAAGATCATAGGTATCATGCGTCAACTCGTCGCCCGCGTGCTCGACATCTTTGATCGCACGAGCTTTAGCGGGTACGTCCGTATAGTCGTTGAGCATGGCCAAAAGCATCTCGGCGCCCTTGCTCACGTTGGAGGCGGACGCCTCGATAAGCGCATAGAAGCGATCTTCACGCGGCAGCAAAATGGACATGCAAACACTCCGTATATGCTTCTCAGGGCACTGGAACATCCCTGTTCATCGTGTCTCTTTCCGCGCTGATTATAAACGGCACAGCGAGATACATGCCACCCGGTGGCGCGATTCCCTGACGGTGTACAGCGTTCGCAGAATGTAAGCCAGGCCAGACTCGCGCCACAGGGCAGGCCAATCTGGCCCAGCTACGCGGCGGTCTCACCAGCCGATGGACGCATGGGTAGCGGCGGAAGGGCACCTTCCGGGACGGGCGGAAGCTCACGATAGAGGTCAGCGCCGGACCGTCCGGAACGCCAACTGCGCGTCTTTGTCAGATCAGCAAGGAACTCCGATTGCAGATCTACGTGGGTTGCCTGCCAGGCAAGGCTGATGGCTCGTCGGGCGAAGGCGATGTCATTTCGCGGCTCGATCCGCTCAAGGTCCTCGAAGAAGAAGCCGCAGCTTGTAAACATCGCCTGGGCGTAGTACTGCGCCTCAAGGAGTTGTTTGAGCGCTTCGCCGCGTACCCGCCTGAGCGGGCGGCGGCTCTTGGCGCCATAGCGCATCCAGAATTCTCTGCCGCTCATCCAGCGGTTGCGCACGCCCAGCCACGCGTCGCGGGTGACCCAGGGATCGGTCAGGGCTGTCGCGGTTCGCTCAGCATAGAGCGTATCGAGACGTACCGCAAGATGGTTCAACGCCGTGCGCAGCCCATGCTTCCATGATGCGTCGCCTTCGGTGCAGTCGCAGCCAGTATCCCACCGTGCCACGCCGTGCGCACAGCTCCACGCGCTAGGCATGCGCAGGGTCACGGTGCGCTGAGGCGGATGGGTCTCCAGATAGCGCCCAAGCGATGTGACCTCGAAACCCTGAGACGGCGCGCTATCGCGCAGCAGGTAACGCAGGAAGAGGTCACGCATTGGCTTATGATGGCCATACAACTCGCCATCGCTCGCCACGACGATCAACTGGTCTTCGCCGCGCGTGACCTTCGCCTCGTCCAATTGCTTGCGCAGGTGGGTCGCCATGAAGATGTCCGCGTTGCTCGTCACCTCGTCCTGAAACGAGACTCCGGCGCTCAGCGGGCCATTATAGAAAAACACGGTGATGCTGCGGCCACCCGGTAGCGCGACGCGGTACGGCTCTCCTGGTGTGATCGGCTCCGCGGCCTGCCAGGGCGCCAGGACGGTATAGCGCACGCCCTCCTCGGCCAGAATCGAGAGTGTCTCCTGATCAACCGCCGTTTCAGGCAGCCACATGCCGTCAGCCGGATGCCCAAACCGGTGGGCGAAGTCATCCAGGCCCCAGCGAATCTGAGTGCGCTTGTCGCGCGTGGTCGCCAGCGGCAGAATCGAGTGATTGTATGCCTGGGCCAGTGCGTTGCCAACGCCATAGCGCTGGCGGTGTTGCCGGTCGGCATCGATGAATGCCTGGTAGACGTCTGGGTGACGGCGTTCCAGCCAGGAGGCCAGCGTAGGGCCAAGATCGAAGCTGATCATAGCGAGGTTTCCCGCTTTGGCGTTGGGGCGGTAACATTCCTCGGTGATCTTCTCGTTGTAATTCTCAAACGGCGCCGCGCCCGGTTCCGTGTGGATGCGTCCCGTAAACGGATCCTCGCGCGGCGGCTGATAAAAGTGTCCGTAGATACACAGAAACTGATGCTTGATGTCAGTCACTATCTTCTCGGCTTTCCATGAGCGACCATCGTCGGCCACCGCATGAATGGTCCTGTGCTGGTGGTCCGCTCCACGTTGAGCGACCAATGCCAGACTCAGCGGCACGTAGCGGGGTGAACCTGGCATCACCTTGCGAAGCAATCTGCTTGCACACAAGCTAAAGAATACAAGAACTATGCCAGTGACTTCTGCTGTGGCATCTCTGTAGCTCAGTTAGTCAGGAGCGGGCATCGTCGCCGGATGAATCGCTGTGTATTCTCCAGCCAACACCTCGCTCTGCTTTCATTTTATCCCAAATTGTCCAGCCTGGGTAACAAAAGGGGAGGTTTGTATCATACCAGAATCACAGCAGGAAAGCGCGAGGGAAGCAGGTCTTCGCGGGCGGTTCACTGGCCTCGCGGAACGACTGCCCCTCTCTGAGTCGGGAGGGGCGATCTGTTTTGACTCCTGCCTGGAGATTCGCGTCAGGCGCTGGCCTGAGCTGAATTCAAGAATGACTCGTATGCTTCGCGCAGCCGTGGGTAGCGCAACAGGAAGAACGTTGCGTATTCGTGATTGAGCGCGCGTGGCTGACGAATCAGGTGCATGCCCACTTCTTTCGGGAGCCGGTTTCCTTTGCGCCCGTTACAGGCACGGCAGCAGGCAACCAGATTCTCCCAGGTACTCTGCCCGCCACGCGAGCGTGGCACGACATGATCGAGGGTCAGCTCACGCATGTGCTTCCCGCAATACTGGCAGGTATCCTCGTCGCGCAACATGATATTGGCGCGCGTCGGGCGCAGCATCATCCGCGGCACACGCACATTTGCCAGCAACTGTACGATCACGGGCTCGTCGATAGAGACACGGCGAGACTCGATGGCCTCCAGGATGATCTGGCGCGCGCGCTCGTCAACAAAAGCCACCTTCTGCTTGGAGAGCAGCACAATCAGTCGTCGCTCCGGAATCACGGAGAGTGGCTGAAGCGATGCGTTGAGCACCAGCACCGGCATCGGCGACTCCCTTCCTTTCCACCCACACAGACACATACACTGCGCAATCAGGCGGAGTCGCAACGTACCGGTTGGGGAAGCAACCGGGGTATTGGGCTATCTCCGCCGTCTACGATGCTCACTCACACGTCGCGTGTGAGCGTGGCGCCCGAGACAGGTGTTGTCCCATTGAGGGATGGGCAACACAAAAAGCACGCCCCTCGCGCAAGGGACGATACAAGCGTTTATGGTGCCTGTATACGTTAACCTCGCCGACATGGCGTGCTCCTCAGAATCTGTCTCCGCATGCGCCTGATGTCGCTGGCTTGCCAGTGTAGACATCCGCTCTGCGGGTTGGTCGGGGTGAGAGGACTTGAACCTCCGACCTCAGCGTCCCGAACGCTGCGCGCTAGCCACCTGCGCTACACCCCGATATGACACCCATCACATGATACCTCATCCTTCGGCTACTGCCCAGGGGTGACGTACCGACCGCAGTATAGCACACGTATTTTGATGACTGCAAGAGTTCTGCGCGGCCCGGGAGATCACGCTGGCCAATCGCGCGGATTCTGCCTGCAGAGACAAAT
This sequence comes from Ktedonobacterales bacterium, assembly GCA_036378295.1. GTDB lineage: Bacteria > Chloroflexota > Ktedonobacteria > Ktedonobacterales > JADMIN01 > DAHUXT01. The sequence continues at coordinate 34,201 of DASUWS010000230.1, read as the reverse complement.
TCTGAGACTGGAATGTGTGATCGTTGTGCTTGATTTTGTCGGTATCAAGATGGTATCGTTTTGGGTGGCATATTAGGGCACAACTCTCCCACATGTGCGACTTCATGAACATTGAAGTTCATTAACATTGGCGTTGACAGGCCGTTCGATGAAGATGGAGGTGCGAACCACGATGCGTCACGAGAGCTACGAGTCGATCTTGCGCGCGGTTGGCCGCGTGCTGGATGCCGCCGAAGCCCGTTCATTTGCCGTATGTGAGACCGAAGGCGGGCTGCGGGTTGAATTGACCCGCGAGACCGGACGCGAAACATACGATCTCCCGTTGAGCGATGTTGCCGCTTTGCTTGATTGGCACGGTCCGAGCGAAGCAACACCAAACTATGAGCTAGCCCGAGCTTCCGATGAAGGAACACTCAAAGGCTTCCTGGAGCGCCACGAGCGCGTCCTGGCAGGCACAACGGCCTGATCCTGCGACAGCGCGCATGGCTTACACCCCCAGACATCACGTCTGGAGCACCTGTGGAGGGTTCCGCCACGTACGGAACCCGATTTTTGTGCCCTCATGCCTGAACGTGGGCTACCCGCCGCCGATAACAGTGAGTGCTCGGCGACTTCAAGAACGCCAGGACAGCCGCGCACGTCTGCGCACTATGCGATGCGTTATCACAACATGCGGGACGTTGCGCGCAGCCTCTATCTCCAACTGAAGCTCGGCCATGAACCGCCAGCGCTTGATCTTGGAGTGTACCGCTCGGAATGGAGTGGAGGGGGATGATGCCCATATGACCGCCGTAAGCGCCTAGCTACAGCGGGTCAGGCGCATTGCGGCCCTCTCTCACGCGTTGTATAATGAAGTGAGCATCGTGCGGACATACAGGTGAGGATGCCCCGCCGATTGGCTGGCGCATTGCCCTCTTGCCGAGGTCCGCGCATCCAGCGCTTTCCGCGGGGACACTTCGTTGGGAGCGCGGCATCCCCCGCTATTCCGGCACTATCCAGCCATTCTCTAATCTTGTCATGCCGCGTCTTGCCGTGCCCGCCTGAATGCCTATTATGCTCTGCGCGCACGCGCTAAACGTGCTACAGTACAATGGCTTACTTCACGACTTTCATTAGTGTGTTTCATGAGGGCGAAGACATGCCTGCGAAGCGGTCACAAAATACATCAGCAAGTGTCAAGACATCATCTCGTTCCGGCTCGACAGTGCGCAGTGCCGAGTCGCCGCGCACCAGCCAGGATATTCGCGCCGCTTTTCTGCGCTACTTTGAAGAGCATGGCCACCATCGCATGCCCGGTTCGTCGCTGATCCCACCGCCGGATGATCCCACGGTGTTGCTGACGACGGCAGGCATGCAGCAGATGATCCCGTACTTCCTGGGGAGGGTCACTCCTCCCAGCACACGCCTGACTTCGGTCCAGAAATGCTTCCGCACCACCGACATTGACGAAGTGGGCGACGCCTCGCATCTCACGTTCTTCGAGATGCTGGGCAATTTCGCTGTGGGCGCCTATTTCAAGCGCGAGGCGATTGCCTACGCCTGGGAGGTGATGACGCAGGTCTACCAGATCCCACCGGAGCGGCTCTTCCCCACAGTTCACCCCGACGACGACGAGGCGCCGGTCTACTGGCAGGAGGTCGCGGGTATTCCCGCAGAGGGCATCACCCGACTGGAAGACAACTGGTGGGGACCCCCAGGAGCCTCTGGCCCCTGTGGTCCAGATTCTGAGATCTACTATGATCGCGGCATCGAGTACGGCTGCGGTGAGCCAGATTGCGCGCCTGGATGCGACCGCTGCGAGCGCTATCTGGAAGTCTGGAACCTGGTCTTCATGCAGTACTACCAGGATACCGACGGCAAGCGCACGCTGCTCAAGCAGCCCAATATCGACACGGGTATGGGCCTCGAACGCCTGACGATGGTCCTACAAGGCAAGAATTCGGTCTTCGAGACTGATCTCTTCCGTCCTATCATCGACAAGTTCGCCGCGCTCGCGCACACTACCTATGGTGAGAACGGCGAGCATGACCGCGCCTTGCGGGTGATTGCCGATCACGGACGCGCGCTGGTCTTTCTGGCGGGCGATGGCGTTTTGCCGAGCAATACGGGCCGGGGCTACATCTTCCGGCGCGTGCTGCGGCGCGCGGTGCGCTATGGCCGGATGCTTGGGCTGGAAGGCCCGTTCCTTGCCGAGGCGGCTGATACCGTCATTGGCCTGATGAAGGGCCACTACGAAGAGTTGGAGAAGCGGCGCGATCAGATCGTCGATATCATCAGCACCGAGGAACGCCGCTTCAATCAGACGCTCACCGTGGGTCTGCAATTGCTCACGAAAGAGCTGGATGCGCTGGAGAAGGCGGGGAAGCGCGAGGTGCCCGGCGAGCTTGCGTTCAAGCTCTATGACACGCACGGCTTCCCGGTGGAGTTGACCGCCGAAGTTGCGCGCGAGCGCGGCATGACGGTGGACCGTTCCGGTTATGACGGGGCTATGCTGCGCCAGCAGGATCAGACACAGAGCGGACATACATTTGTTCGCGAGGAGGAAGAGGAAGCATGGGCGAAAGTCAGCGACCACCTTCCGACGACCAGCTTCGCCGGGTACGAAGGAACTCTCGGAACGAGCGAGATCGTCGCGATGCTGGTGAACGGCAAACCAGTGGACGAGGCAAGCGCCCCACAGGAGGCTTCGATCGTGCTGGCGGCGACTCCGTTCTACGCCGAGGCGGGCGGCCAGATTGGCGACACGGGCGTGATAGGCAGCCAGACGGGGATATTTCAGGTGCGCGACACACAGCGCCCCGTCCCCGGCCTGATCGTCCACTATGGGAAGATGATCGAAGGCCATCTACGCGTGGGGGCGGAGGTGCGCGCGGAGGTCGACGCGGACCGGCGGCGGGCGATCATGCGCAATCACAGCGCAACGCATTTGCTGCATCGCGCCCTCAAGGACGTTCTGGGCGACCAGGTACACCAGCAGGGGAGCCTCGTCGCGCCGGATCGCCTACGATTCGACTTCAACATGACACGTCCGCTGACCACCGAGGAGATGCGCGAGATCGATCAGCGGGTCAATTCGGCGGTGCTGGCCGACGAACCCGTCCGCACGGAGATCATGCCTTACCGCGAGGCGATAGCAACCGGCGCGATGGCGCTCTTCAGCGAGAAGTACGGCGATTTGGTGCGCGTGGTGACGATGGGAGCGAGCAAAGAGCTGTGCGGAGGCACCCACGTCGGAGCGACGGGCCAGATCGGCCTGTATCTCACGACACAAGAGACGAGCACAGCCGCCGGTATCCGCCGCGTCGAGGCGCTGACGGGGACTGGAGCCGAGAGGTTCGTCTATCGCCGGAACGACCTCGTCGCCAATCTGGCGGGCAGGCTCCAGACGACACCCGACGCCCTCACGGATCGCGTGCGCCAGTTGCAGGAGGAACTGACCGAGGCTCGCCGCTCACTGGCCAACATCCAGCGCCGCCAGGCCCGCGACGAAGCCGCGCAACTGGCGGCCTCGCCAACCGAGGTCAACGGCATCCCGCTGGTAGCGGCGGTCGTTTCAGCACCGGACGACAAGACACTCCGCGAGATGAGCGACGCGATTCGCAGCCGGCTTGGGTCGGGCGTCATTCTGCTGGCGGCGGAGTCGAACGGGCAGGCGCGGTTCATCGTGACCATCGACGACGCCCTGACGAAAAGCGGCCTGCACGCGGGCAAGATCGCCCAGGCAGTGGGCGAGCGCCTGGGAGGCCGGGGCGGCGGACGCCCTGATTCCGCTCAGGGTGGTAGCAAAGATACACGTAACCTGCGGGCGACCATCGCGCAGGCGGGCGCGCTCATCGGGTAATACGGGTAATACCAGAACATCTCGATATGACCAGGGTATGACTCGCGTTGGGCTCTTCCCCTCTTCTGGGAGGAGCCAGCGCGCCCGCAATTCACGCGCAACGATCCAGGTGCAGCAAACAAGCAGCAGACATGAGATGCCACGACTGTGGGAGCAATCCTTCGGTCGTGGCATGTTTCTTGCTTCTCAACTCAACAGGAGCAGGAGCGCCCGCTGAGGGTGGATGGGGGTCCCGGCAGAGAGTGGTACTTTTGTTGCGCCTATTAGGAGCAGTCGAAGCTCCACAACGTAGTACTGCCAGAGCATATCTAGCGAGCCGTCAAGCAGTCACTCGGGTCTGGTGGAGACTCGGATTCATGGGGGGAGGTGTGGTGATGGACGAGATCGTGCGAATAGAGCCGCGTGCCTCCTATGCATCTCTTTCGGCTGCGCTGACCCTCGCGAAGGGCCGCCGTGTAGCTCTGGTATTTCCAGTTGGTGAGCGCACATGCCTGCATGACGCGGGCGCATTGCTCGCATTCCGCAAGCGCTGCCATCTGCTCGATAAAGAGGCTGTCATTATTGGCGGCGACGCCTGGCTCCGAGCGCATAGCATCGCGGCAGGATTCCAGACGGCAACCACACTGGAAGACTGGGGCGAGACCGCGCCAGAGATGGCTGCGGCTCCATTGCATCGTGGGCTGGCCGGCATGCCACGGCTCCAGATCGTTCGGCCTGGGATGGCCTATACCTATACGAATGACGGGCACGACGACGATACCTGGACGAGCGAGCCACCTGCATACGTGATCGAGATACGGAAGACGTTCCCTGTGCCTTCCCCGGACGTGCGCACGCCGGTGATGCCGCATACGCTATCGGCAGCCGCACCGGACGAGGACGATGAGGGTGACGATCCGATCATTGCCAGCGAGCGTTTCGAAGAGATGATGACGGGCCGTATCCTGGCAACCAGCGGCATCCACCGCCCGAACGGTCCCAGCATGCTCTAATGCGTGACGTTGTGCGAAGCCTGACGCCTGGCTGAAGGATACGCCAGCGATGCTACGCGGCACCGCGCGACCGGGTCGATACGCGTCTCTCCAGAGACGGGCGGCCCGGTCTTTCGTCTGATCGGGCGAGAATGACGCTGCGAGGCTCCTATGAATTTTAGATCGCTTGCCGAGATGCTCACCGGTGCCTTCGAGCTGGCTGGAGTTGCCGCCCTCCTGATTGGCGCGATCATCGCGCTCGTCGTCTATGTGCGCCGGGCACTAACACATCCAGATGACCGAAGTCTCGCGTATAGAGGATTGCGACAGGGGCTTGGACGCGCCATCCTCGTCGGCCTGGAACTGCTCGTCGCGGGCGATATCATCCGCACCGTGGCGGTTGAGCCGAGCTTGCAGAGCGTTGCCGTACTGGGCATCATCGTGCTCATCCGGACGTTTCTGAGCTGGTCGCTGGAAGTCGAGATCAACGGCGAGTGGCCCTGGCGCCGTGCTCAGACACAGGCAACCACGTCGAGCCAGGCTCTTGCCGAGGAAGAACCGTGATGGCATAATCCGGTGTCGATCTCTCGCAAGCGTCGCTTACGCTCCCTTCTTCTCCCTTCTTCTCCCTTGCTCCTCAGTGGCAGTGATATACTCAAACATCAGGCGCGGCGTGAGCCGACAGTGATACACCTCGACGAAGAAGTAAGAGAGGATTCCGTGCCACATCGCATGCACGAAGGGCCCGCATCGGAAGGCCACGATGAGGAACATACACCACTCAGCGCTGACGATTACCTGACTGGCGAGCGGATCGTGCCAAACCGGCTCACGCCCGATATGTCTGTCGCCGAACTGCTGGAGAACGCATTTCAGGCATATAACGCGGGGCGCATCAATGAGGCCGCGCGCCTCTATGCCCAGCGGATGCTCGACCCGGAGCAGGATGTTACCATCTGCCTCACCGTGGCTGGCGCGATGACGCCCGCCGGAGTTGGCGGCAGCATCATCACCCTAATGGAGCGTGGCGCGATTGACTTCATGGTTAGTACAGGCGCAAACCTCTACCATGACATCCACCATGCGCTCAACTACGCGCTTCACCGTGGCAGCTTCAAGCTGAGCGATCCAGAACTGCACGAGGCAGGCGTCATCCGCATCTATGATGTGCTGTTCCTCGATGAGGTACTGCTCGACACCGACCGCTTCCTCCGCGAAATATTCAAGACATTCCCGCAGCGGCCAATGTCCACCGCCGAGCTGCATCATTTGATTGGGCAGCGTCTGCTGGAGGTAGGCGTTGATCCAGAGCATTCGGTACTGGCGATGGCGGCGAAGTGGAATGTGCCCATCTATACCTCGTCGCCGGGTGACTCATCTATCGGCATGAATCTCGCCCGCCACCAACTCGACGGTAGCGCGCTGACCATCGACCCGCTGCTGGATGTGCACGAGACGACGGCTATCGTCCAGGCGGCAACGCGGAACGGTGTCATCATCCTGGGCGGCGGCTCGCCCAAGAACTTCTATTTGCAGACGCAGCCGCAACTTTGGGAGGTGCTGGGCATCAACAAGGGCGGCCACGACTACTTTATCCAGATCACCCAGGATGCGCCGCACTGGGGAGGGCTGTCTGGCGCGACGCCCTCCGAGGCAGTATCCTGGGGGAAGATCAAGCCAGAACAACTGGAAGAATCAGTCGTCGTCTATGCCGATACAACTGTCGCATTCCCGCTGATCGCCGCCTATGCCGTCAGCCGGGCCAGGCCGCGCCCGCGCCGTGAGCTGTATCTCCGCCGCGAAGAGATGATGAGCGCACTGCGGGAGGCCTATCAGCGCGGCGCGGCAAGCGCTGATGCCGGTCAAACGGCCAGGAGCGAAGGCGCTGGAGTGGAGCAGGCGACGATAGACCGGGATCGCTAGCGAACAATGGTCACGAATAGTCAGGAACAGTCAGGAACAGTCAGGAATAGTCGCTGCTAACACCTCACGAGGAGGAAGAAAGAGAGGGCGATGATGCGCGATGTGTTGCCTGAGCTTGAGCGCTGGCATGTGGCGGGCAAGCCCACTGCGATAGCTACCGTCATCACAGTCAATGGCTCAGCGCCGCGTGGCATCGGCGCGACGCTCGCGCTTACGGCTACGGGCGAAATCGCGGGCTCGGTGAGTGGCGGCTGCGTTGAGCCGGCGGTGATCGAAGAAGGAATGCGGACGCTGCGCACTGGCCAGCCGAAGCTGCTCTCCTACGGCATTACGGAGGAGCAGAATGTCGAGCAGATTGGCCTCTCATGTGGTGGCGAGATACAGGTGTTTGTCGAGCGCCTCGCCAACTTCGAGCCACTCGCCGAGGCACTCACGGGCCAGCGGCCAATCGTCCGCGCCGTCGTCATCACCGCTCCAGAGGAAAGCGGAGCCACGGCAGGGATGAGCGTGCTTGTGCCTGAAAAGGGCGAGCTGGTGGGCAGTCTGGGCAACGCCGCACTGGACGCTGCTGTGACGGCGAGAGCGCGTGACCTGCTGCGCGAGGGCACGTCGACGACCGCAACGGTCGAGGTGGAGGGGAAACCCGCCGAAATGTTCTTCGCGGTCTATCCTCCAGAGCCAACCCTGGTCATCGTCGGCGCGGGGCATATTACCATCCCGCTGACACGTCTGGCGAAGGCGCTCGACTACCGCGTAACCGTGGTGGACCCGCGCGAGGCGTTCGCCACTCGCGAGCGTCTGCCCGATGCTGATGACCTGCTGCTGGAGTGGCCCGATGATGCCCTGGCCCACCTGCCCATCTCCAGCGCGACGGCTGTTGCCGTGCTGACGCATGATGACAAGTTCGACGTGCCCGCGCTCAAAGCGGCGCTGAACTCGCCCGCGAGCTACGTCGGTGCGATTGGCAGCCGGGGTACCCGCGAGCGCCGCGACCGGAGATTGCGCGAGGCGGGCGTCACCGACGAGCAGATCGCCCGCATCCACGGGCCTATCGGCATAGACATCGGCGCGAGTACGCCCGCAGAGATCGCGCTCGCCATTCTGGCGCAGATCGTTGCCGTGCGCCGGGGCAAAGCGAAATGAAACGCCCCCGCTCTCTGGGAGAGGGGACGTTGTGCCTGACTAAATAGACGTATCGCTTCGCATTCCAGGATGAGCCGCGGGTCTTCAGCCTGCGGCTCGTTTCCTCAATGCATCGTTGCGCCTGGCCGAGCGGTCCGCTCTATCTGCACAGACAGGCGCCGCTATTCCCCAACGCTCTTGGTGCCAGCAGGCTCGGCGGGGGGAACCGCTGCCTCGGAGGTGTCTTCTTTCGCCTCTGGCGTGACCGGGTCGCGCAGAATCTGGTAGAGCAGGATGGCTGCCAGGGTAGCCAGCGTGATGCCGGTCAGCGGGAAGTTCCCGATGTTGATCGTGTAGGCGCCTGTGCCCAGAATCAAGGTGACGCCCGCCATCAGCAAGTTACGTCCGCGTCCGAAGTCTACCCCGTTCTCCACCCAGATACGCGCTCCGGTCGCTGCGATCAGGCCGAAGAGCACTACCGAAAGGCCACCGAGCACGCCTGGCGCATACGTGGGAATCGTCTGCACCAGCGCGCCGAACTTCGGGCAGAGACCCAGCAGCAGCGCGACTCCACTGGCGATCAGGAAGACTACGGTCGAGTAAACGCGCGTCATTGCCATCACGCCGATATTCTCGGCATACGTGGTTACACCAGTGCCCCCGAAGAAGCCAGAGACGATGGTCGAGACGGCGTCGCCCAGGAAGCCACGGCCCAGATAGGAGTCGAGGTTGCGCCGGGTGATCTGGCCAACGGCCTTGATGTGCCCGGTATTTTCCGCGATCAGCACGATAGCGACCGGGGCGATGAGCCCGATAGCATGGCCATCGAACTGCGGGGGCGTCGTAAACTTGGGCAACCCAAACCAATTGGCGGAGATCACTGAGTCGAACTTCACGTCACCGAGCAGGATCGCCACGACGTAGCCAGCGATGCCACCCAGGAGAATCGGCAGACGCCGGAGGAATCCTGGCAGATAGACCGAGGAGAGCAGCGCCACTATCAGCGTTACTCCGGCGGTGATGAGCGCGTGATTCTGATCGTGCGCGCCCTGGATGTCGGTCGCTCCGACGCCCGCCAGATTCAGACCGATGACCATGACGACAGCGCCCGTCACGGCTGGCGGCATCAGGAAGTTAATCCAGCCCGTGCCCGCGACCATCGTGATCACCGCCAAGACGGCGTAGACGATGCCCGCCGCGACAATGCCCCCGAGCGCGAGAGGAATATTCGCCTCTTTGCCACCAGTCACAGCAAGCACGGGTCCGATAAACGCGAAGCTGGAGCCAAGGTAGCTCGGCACTTTACCCGCGACGATGATGAAGAAGATAACCGTTGCGATGCCAGAGAAGAATAACGCGGTGTTTACCTGGAAGCCCATCAATAGCGGCGCGACGACAGTTGCCCCGAACATGGCGAGCGCATGTTGCAGGCCGAGTGCAATCGTGCTTGGCCAGGGCAGTCGCTCATCTGGCGCAATCACGCCGGAGGATTTCATACGCCAACTCAGCACAGACCTACTCCCCTCTCTGAAATGTCACCTCTCTATAGGACACCGCGCCCACATTCCTGGTCCTCACATGGGCAGGAATGGCGCGGCACGAGAGATGCCTGACACCCCCAAACATTCCACCTACCTGCCTGTTATCTGCTCGCACGTATCGGCCCATGAAGTAGCCCATGTATCAGCCATGGAGGCATAAAAAAACGCCCTGCGGCCCTCACGAGTGAGGTGCCAGGGCGATACTTCATGGGATGCGCCACGCGCAGAACGCGGACCAGGGCGAGGCAAAGATAGCACGTTACGCCATCCTTTCCGGTCTCACGGAACCGGGTTAAAGGGAGGTCGTCAGTCGCGGAGTAGCATACCATGATGATAGCGGCAAATCAAGAGGCTGTCGCTCATCCGTAAAACGACAATGAACGACAATGTGGCCTCGCACGCACTGCGCGCTGGGTTTCTTGACCCAATGCATGTGCTGTGTTACGCTATGCGAGATTAGAGAGGCATTCGCCGATTCCTAGTATCCCAAGACAAAGCGGCTGGTCTGGTAGAGGTCATGAGATGGCGGAACAGTTGAGCGAGCGCGAACTCATCAAGCTGCAAATACAGGCATACGAGTTCTATGCCGGGCTGATCGATCGCGCGGTCGTTAGTGGTGCCCATGAAGCAAAGATGCCGAAATGGGATGAACAGCGTGCGGTAGAGTATCGCAACCTGGCAGAGCAGTTGCGCCAGCGTCTCGCGGAGCTTGAGGCGGCTGACGCGCAGGCGATCGACAAACCGGCAGTGACGCCGATTCCGGCAAGCGGAGAGCCGGTCGAGCCATAACCCAGCGCCAAATGGAAGAGAACCCGATCAGTGCGGTGATATGTTGGCGTTTGTGGTGGTTGGTGGAAGACACAGGTACATACGTTGAGCGCGACAAGCCTGCTCGTAGTGTGATGATGTGGTCTGGCGTGGAAACGGTGGTAGATGTGCTGCGGGAGCATGCTCGGCAATGATGCTTGTTGCTCCTGTTGCCGCTAGTGGATGAGCTGGAGCGGCAGCGCTCACGGTGCTCTTCCAGATGATGATTTCATCGCGGATAAGGAGCATATAAGGATGGCGGCACGATTTGTACCCACGAGCCGTTTGAGCAATATCATTCAAATGGTTACGCTCTCACGCCAGAGTGGCATTCTCCGCGCGATTCGTGGGCCGGAGTCCGCGCGTCAGATGGGTCAGATTCGTTTCGTGAACGGCCAGCCTGTATCAGTGCTCTTTGGGCAGATGGTCGGCGATAATGCCCTCAACGCCCTGATGGGGTGGGGCGAGTGCATGTACTCATTCGATGAGTTCGCATCGGATGAATCTGATACCGATGGATACTACTCGTCAGTGGATAGTGGCTACCCTGGCAATTCACCGCTTCCCCCGACATCCGGGTCATGGCCTTCGTATGGATACTCGTCCATCCCAGGCTATGCGCCAGTGACGACGCCGTCACAGTACCCGCAATATCCACCAGGGCCCCAATACCCGCCTGCCCCGCAATATCCACCCGCTCCGCAATATCCACCAGCACAGCAGTATCCGCCATCTCCACAATACCCACCAGCTCCGCAATATCCACCCGCTCCGTCCTATGCACCATATGGTAACGTTACGGGTTACCCACAGCCCGCGCCGAATCCTGGCTATACAGGCGGCACTATGCCCAACGGTAACGACCCCTATTACCGTCAGCAGCAGGGAGAATCGACCGCAAACAGCTTGCCAGGAATGTCGGGTTTCCGGCCTGAGGTGCTCGATGCGGTGCCCTACCAGATGGGCGTGTCAGAGCCTATCGAGCAACTTCCGCTTGACCGCCGTGAGCGCATGATATTGCTGCTGGTGAATGGGCAGCGGAGTATGATAGACCTCGTGCGGTTGACACACCGCAGCGAGCGGGAGATCTATGCCGTGCTGCACCATCTGGCGCTGCTTGGATTGATCCAGTTTCGTCGCTAAGGGTACATGAGGCCCATATGCTCGCCAGCGGCAGCAGATTAGGTATAGGATTTTTGCACTCTGCTGAAGCCATATGCATAGAGCTATCCGTTATCTCGCAGTAGAGAACGCATAAGGGGCATGGTGTGTGTGGTAGGTGGCGTGGGATGGGTGACACCGAACCCAGCCGGGTGTAGGAGGGTTAAACGGCAATGCTTCAAAGACGGTCGCGGCTCGGTATACGCGCACAGTTGACGCTGATTGTGCTGCTGAGCGCTGTGTTGAGCACGGCGGCAACGCTTTTTGTCGCGAATAACGCAATCCGGAATTACGCCCTGCAACAGGCGCAAGTCCAGGAGCAGGACAATATGAAAATTGCCGTACTCGTCCTCCAGACTCAGTACGGCGAGAACTATTCGATCTCGGCCGAAAACCATCTGGTGGTGGATTCACCTACGTCTGGCAAAAACTTCGGTGGTCCAAACGATGTGAATTTTGGCAAGTACCCCCTCAACGATGACACTGATTACGTCGATAGTGTCCGACAACTGATTGGCGGCGCGGTTTCTGTCTACCAATGCGCCAACGCGCGTGGCGACTTCACCCCATGTGTGCGCGTCTCTACCACTCTGCCCAAGCCTGGAACATCTGGTGATGTAGCGGCTCCACGCGATACCAGCGTGCAGCTTCCAGCGGATATCAGTAGCCACATGACGCTTCAATCGAAGCCACATGAGTGGTTGGGTATCGACGATATCAACGGGCAGCAGTACTATTCCGACTATAGCCCGATGCTCAATCCGCAGGGCCAGTTGATTGGCGTGGTGTCAGTAGCCGTTCCGCTTGATACCGTTACCGCGTTCGAGCGCAGCACGACTGTCGAGTTGCTGTTGCTGGGTGTCATCATCATGGTCGCGGGCGTCATTCTGGCGCTGCTGCTGGCCTCGGTGATCGTGAACACGCTGCAGCGTGCATCGCAACAGGTGAGCCACGCCTCTGAGCGCATAGGCAGTATCGCTGCCCAGCAGTCGGATGGTGCGGCGCAGCAGGTCTGGGCGGTGAACGCGATCAACAAGGCGCTGCAGAACTTCACCGAAGCGGCGCAGGATATTTCGCGGCGTTCCGATCAGCTTGCGCAGATGGGCAACCAGGTGATGCAGCGACGCGGCGAGATGCCGCCGGGGCAGTTCGAGTCGCTTATCGCGTATATGACGCGCTCAGTGCGCGACATTAGCCAGTCGAGCCGCCAGCAAACGGCACAGTATGACCGGATGGGCGGCGCGATGCAGGCCGTTATCGAAATCGCCGAACAGGTTGCGGGCAACTCACAGCAGACCGCGGAGAGCGCCGAGCGGCTGGAGTTGATCGTCCGCCAGCTCGAGCAGCTCGTGGGCGTGCGCCGCTTCTCGAAGGCCACCGCTCCCGCCAGTGGACGTGGCGAGCCGGTCGCGGCGGGTGCTGGAATGGATGGTGGCATGAGGGCGAATGGTGCGATGATGCCTCCGCAGGGGATGCGCTCGATTCGCCCGATGCAAGGTGAGATGCCGATGGGTCCCGGTGATGACTGGCGTGGTGGCATGGCTGGCGCTGGAGTAGGGAATGGCATGGGTGGCTATGACGGATACGATACCTATGGTGGCTACGGCGGTAACGAGGGCCAGATGATGCCGCCGATGCCGCAAATGCCCGCGATGCCGCCAATGCCGGGGCAGAATCAGTTGCCGCCGGGGCTACCGATGGGCCGCATGCCGTTCGGCGAAGAACCGCCGTCTCGTGGACCTCGGTCACGTGGTGTGTCGCGTGGGGTCCCACCGGATCGTGGCTCGCAGTTCGGTGGCTGGGGGCGTGATCCGTATGGCCCCGATGGCGATAATGGTATGCGCTAGCCTGCTGCTCTCCGTAATACTGCGGGCGTGATAGACGTCCTTCGTCGTGTACGGTACAATAGCAGCGGCCCTTGCGGTCGCACGCAATTGTTCCGTACGCGTCACACGGGTAGAGCTGTATGTTCGAGAAAGGCAGACAGCGCAGATGTATGAAGATGTACTCTCCCAGGTGCCATTGTTTCAGGACCTGACAAAGCATGAGCTTCAGGTGCTCTCAGTCAACTGCCGGGAGCGCGATTATCCGACCGGAGCCACGCTCCTGCGCCAGGGCGAGACAGGCATTGGGCTCTTTATTATCACCAGTGGCAAGGTGCAGATCACCCAACAGCCGCCCGATGGAAGTACTCGCGACCTGGGCACCTTCGAGCGTGGCGCGGTGCTGGGCGAGATGTCGCTGCTCGATGATCTGCCCCGTACGGCAACCGCGGTTGCTGTCGAGCCGACACGCGCGCTCGTCATCCCAGTCTGGGACTTCCGGGCGGCGCTGCGCGAACAGCCAGAGATTGCTATCAAGCTCCTGGCCATCATGAGCCGGCGGCTGCGCCACAAGGAGCTTGATCAGCCGAATCCCTGACCCCGAGAGACAACGAGTGCATGACAAAACAGCGGGAGGGCGACTGGTGACAGCCGCCCTCTGGCTATTTCTGGCAAGGACGTGATCGGCCATGAGCAGCGGTAATGGTAATGCAACGCCCGGCGAGTCGCGCCCCACACGGCCATATAACGCCCGCCGCCCGCCTCAGCGTGACGCTGATCTGATCGCGCGCTGCCAGGAACCACCACCATCCGCATTGCTCCAGGGCATCGAGCAGTTCAACCAGCGCGAGTATTTCGAGTGCCACGAGACGCTTGAGGCGCTCTGGAACAGCGAGCCAGGGCCGATTCGCGTGCTGGCGAAGGGCATCCTGCAAGTAGGCGTGGGCTGTTATCACTTGCTGCGTGGGAACCATCGCGGCGCGCTGCTCAAGCTGTCCTCCGGCGCCGACTACCTGGAGCCATTCGTGCCCCGCTGCCGCCATGTTGAGGTAGCGCGATTGATCGCTGACGCCCGCCGCCTGCATGCCGAGGTCGCGGCGCTTGGTCCGGAGCGCATGGGCGAGGTAGATCTTTCACTGCTGCCCATCATCCACCTGACCGATACGCATCCTCATCAGACAGCCTAAGCGGCGCGCTGCCTGGCGGCTCTGTAGTGCCACAGGAGTGCCGCAGGCTCGATCAGGCACGCGAGCGGGCACCGAGATAGAAGCCGCGGCCAGTCAATCCTTCATGATGACTTACAGGTGCAGGGCTTCCCCGGCATACGCTATTCCGCTGCAGATCACATCGGAGAGATGCGCAGACCTGGGAAACATGCTCAGATCATCCCCTCGCCATGCGCCTGTACCTGCGCCTGCGCCTTTCGGGTGCGGAATTCGTCGAGAATCGCTTTGCTCGCTGTCGCGCCGATTCTGGTGACGCCAAGATTCAGCAGGGCGATCACCGCGTCAAGGGTCCGTACTCCACCAGCGGCCTTGACCTGGACATGCGGAGAGACACTCGCGCACATCAGCCGGATGTCGTCGAGCGTGGCTCCCGATGGCGCGAAACCAGTGGACGTCTTCACGAAGTCAGCGCCCGCCGCCTCGGCGATATGGCACGCGCGTCGCTTTTCCTCGTCGGTGAGGTACGCGTTCTCCAGGATCACTTTCACCAGCGCCGTGCCACGCGCTTCCGCGACGACCGCCTCAATATCCTCCCGCACCTGTTCATCGAGCCCGGAGCGGAGCCAGCCGATGTTGAGCACCATGTCTAGCTCTGTGGCGCCATCGAGGATCGCCTGCCGGGCTTCGTGCGATTTGACGATAGTGGCTGAATAGCCGTGTGGAAACCCGATGACCGTCCCGACATGCACATCGGAGCCATGCAGAATGCTCACCGCCAGCGGTACGCTACTCGGACTGATACACACCGACGCGACGTCGTACTCTCGCGCTATTTCACATCCGGCGCGCATGTCGTCCTGGGTAAGCTCGGGCCGTAGCAGCGAATGATCCAGGGTTTTCGCCACCTGCTCATAGGTCAAGGAAGCAATGGACACGGGCGAGGTGATAGGATCTGGACGCATGGATGACCTGCCTTTCGTGGAAACGCCGCTCTGCGTACTCTGTGCCGCTCAAGAGCTCGTTGCATACGTGAAGCATAGGGAGCATCAGCCCGGGCCACCACCTACCATCCATTTGGTCGCTCCGGCTGGCTCGCAGCGCGTCGAGAGCGCGTTCGTTTGCGCATTACTGCTCACATTGCCAGGGCGCAGCGAATCTCCTGTTGCACCGTTGCGTCCGTCTCCTCGGGGAGCGCGCTTTCCAACGCGGCGCGCGCATCCGGTCCGCCGATGCGGCCAAGCGCCCAGGCGGCGTGCCCGCGCACGAGCGGCTCCGCGTCGTGTAGTGCATCGCGCAGCGCCGGGATCGCAACGGGATCGCCGATATTCCCGAGCGCGACACAGACGTTCCGCAGCAGGCCGCGCCGTTTCGCCCGCTTGACCGGACTATGGCGGAAGCGCTCGCGGAAGCCCTCGTCGTCCAGCTTGAGCAGCGGAATCAGCGCGGGGCTGGAACCCGTCGTGGGCCGAGGCTGAAACGTCGGGCGTTCGTCAGATGCGCCGAACTGGCCCCGCTGACGCAGCCGCTTCTCCGCAATGTGATTCACTGGGCAGACCTGCTGGCAGATATCGCAGCCGAAGATATGCGTGCCGATCAGCGGGCGCATCTCCAGCGGGATGCTGCCGCGAAGCTCAATCGTGAGATACGAGATGCAGCGGCGGTTATCCAATACGTACGGCGCGACGAAGGCGTTGGTCGGGCAGGCATGCAGGCAGACCTCACACTGGCCGCAATTCGCCGCCAGCGGCTCATCTGGCGCAAGCTCCAGGCTGGTGACAAGCTCTGCCAGAAAGAGCCATGACCCCCAGCCTTTCGTGAGGATGTTGGTATTCTTGCCGTACCAGCCAAGACCTGACCGTTGCGCTATGGCGCGGTCCACCATTCGTCCCGTATCCACGAAGACGATAGACTTCTCGTGCTCTGGCGGTGCCAGCTCGCGAATGAAGGCAGCAAGGTTATCCAGCCGGGACCGGATGACCTCGTGATAGTCTTCTCCCCAGGCGTAGCACGAGATCCGCCCATGCGGGTCGCCCGGAGTCGTCTCATCGCGAGGGGCATCGGTGAGGTAGAAAGTGCCCAAAGCGATGACAGACCGCGCCGTAGGCAGCAATGCGCCCGGATTGGCCGCGACTTCAGCACGCTCGGCGGTAAACCAGTCGAGGCCACCCATGAGGCCCTGCCCGATGCGCTTTTTCAGCGCTGCCTCTATCTCAGGCATCGGATCTGCCGTCGTGAATCGTACCAGATCGAAGCCCAGCGAGAGGGCATAGTCACGGATGCGTTCGGTCAACGCGGTGGCAGGATGAACCATAGCAGGCGTTGATGTTTCCTCTCTAGATTCCAACAACTCCAGATGATCCAGTATATGCCTGGATCTGCTTCGTGTGCTATGATAAGCCATCTGGCTTGGTGAAAGGCGAGCGGGACCGTCCTCGCATATGGGTACCATGGGCATTGCAACATGGCGGCTCAGTTACTATACTGGCGGGGAACGCGGACAGGATGGCGGTGGTTTGGTTGATGCCAGCGCCCAATCGCGTGGGGGAGCGGTTATGAGCGAGGCAAAGCAGCGTCCAGATCTCAGCGGCATTCTGGAGCAGCGCCGCCGTGAGCTGAGCGATCGACCAGATGTAAGCGCGCGTATGCGTAAGCTTTCCGCCTCCGCCTCCAGTGCCCGGAATCCCATACCCACCGAGCCGCGCAAGCGCCCGAAGCTGGTGAAAGTGATCGTGGCGGCGCTGTCTGTGACGTTGCTGCTCGTCTGTGGGATTACCGCCGCGGTCGCGGTTGCCAGCGGTGTCTGGTTGCATAACCAGCTTTCTGATCCCCGCGAGACTGCGCTCGACTTCTATAGCGCGCTGCACCAGCAGGACTACAATCGCGCCTACAGCTTCTTCTCCGATGGCGCGAAGGCGCAACTTTCCCAGGCCAGCTTCGATAACCAGTTTAGCGCATACGATTCAGTGGGCGGCATTGTGGAGTCATATGCCGTCGAAGGCAATGCTACTACCCAGGGGACAACAGCCGTGGTGACGGTTGACGTTGTGCGCCGTGGCAACACCAGCCAGGCGCAGGTACAGACGCTCCATCTGGTCAATCAGAATGGCAGCTGGAAGATTGACCGTATCGAGCTTGGGAAGACTATCCCGGCTCCTGATACTTCCCAGTAACCCTGCGGCAACGGCTGGAGCACGATGAGGAAGGGAGCCAGTGTATGGCGGAACGTATTCTTCTCGCCTCCGGCGACATTACCCGCCTCGATGTCGATGCTATCGTGAATGCCGCGAATAGCTCGCTGCTGGGTGGTGGCGGGGTGGACGGCGCGATTCATAACGCGGCTGGCCCCCAATTGTTGGAGGAATGCCGAACGCTCGGCGGATGTCCGACGGGCGAGGCGAAAATCACCAAAGGTTACCGGTTGCCCGCGCGCCATGTCATCCATACGGTCGGCCCTGTCTGGCGTGGTGGTAACAGCAACGAGGATGAGTTGCTGGCAAGCTGCTATCGCAACAGTCTCGCTCTGGCGCGACAATACGGCCTGCGCACGGTGGCATTTCCGGCGATTAGCACTGGTATCTATGGCTTCCCACGCGAGCGGGCCGCGCGTATCGCCGTGGCGGAAGCAACCTCAGCACTGGCGACATCGGATGTGCCGGAGCAGGTCATCTTCGTCTGCTTCGACCCCGAAACCCGCGCCTACTATGAGGCCGCGCTCAAGACGTTTGGCGCATGATGTACGGCTGGCGGTTGAAGCGGTTTGACCACCTGTACGTCCGCCAGCCCCGTTCGCTACTTTTCGCTACTTTTCGCTACTTGGTGAACGTGAACGAGTCCAGCATGGGTTGGAAGATGCCTGTGTTGTCCTGGGCAAAGGTGGTTGTCCGGCTGACCAGCACGATGACGTAGGCGCGGCCCTGATGGTGGCAGGCGAGGATGACCATGTGCAGCGTCACGCCCTTCTGGCTCACATCATATTCGCGCCGCTGCCACTGTTCCCCGCCGATCTTCTGTGTCCTGGCGGTGGATGTCACCTCCGTGAAGGTAATGTCTTGCTGCTGTGCCGCGGCGACCTCTCCCTGGATGATTTCGGCGTCGCTGAGCGCGCACGCTGCCTGTGGCTGTTCGATATTCACCAGTGTCGCTGAGTTGGGCAGAGTGAAGGCATCGATGTAGTCGTAGCCACTTGCGGCCTTCTGTTCCTCCGAAACGGTCCACGTTTCTGGATAGTTCACACCGTACCCGGAGCGCGAACTTGTGAACTGCTTGAAGTTCGCGGTGGCCGTTGGTATGGTGCCGGCGGTCGCTGCTCCCGAAGCGGTGCAGAGTGCCGAATTTGTTGCCCCCGTCGAGGGTTTCAACTGCCGCATCACGCGTGGTACCAGTACCACGCCACCACCGACAAGCGCCGCCACCAGGACGAGCAGCAGCACAATTCTTGTCACGATGCGCCGCCCGGAAGACTTCTCGCTCTTCGCGGATTCTTCCTGCGGGCGCAGGCCAGGAATCCTCATGCTGCTCAGGGTATCTCCCCAGCGCTGCTGTAGCTCGTGCGCCCGCGTGCCTACCTGCTTGTACCAGGATGACGACTGGTCCGGCGGCATGGGCATCGGTCGCCCGTATCCTCGCTGTGACGCCTGCCGCTCATCGCTATACCCATCCCCATACCCACCATCATATCTGTCGCCATAGCCGGTGTTGCCGTAGCTATCATCATAGTAGCGGTCATCGTACGGGGCAGGCTGGCCGCGAGAGGGGGCTGGGCGACTGTAGCGGTTGTCGGCAGAGGATGGCTGCGAGCGCCTGGAACGTCCCTGCCCCTGGTGGGCGCCATATGACGGGCGCGGCGCGTCGTCCTGGGGGTATCCGCTGCGTGAGGCTGGCTCGCGGCGTGGCGCTGATCGCAGATTGCGTGGTGCGCGTGGGTCGTCCATGGGATCGGGTTGATTCACCTCAGGGGCGCGGCTGGAGCGCTCATCGTAGGAGTCCGATGGGCCATATCCGGCCTGGGAGTAGCTGCCATACTCATCTTGTTCCTGATGTGCCTGTGATCGGCCACGCGATGATGCGCGGCGGTCTGGCTCTGGATCATCCCACCCATCGTCGGAATGCGACCGGGATTGCCCGCGACGTGCGCGACGATCATCAGGGCGGTGGGCCATTCCATAGGCGGATTGGTCCCCGGTATACTCATCGTACTCGCCATAGGCGTCGTAGTCGGTATAGCCGCTTTCGTCATCGGCGGCAGGCTGCCAGTCGTCTTCTCGTGGCCGCCGTGGCGACGGATAGCGCTGTTGCGAGGAGCGCTGGGATCTCCCCGCTGGTGGCGATGTGAGTTGCGCACCACAGTAGCCGCACGTGCGGTCCCCCGGCTGCACGTGCGCGCCACATTGCCAGCACTCCATAGCTCGTCCCTTCCGCCTGTCAGCGCTCTCTTGCCGCGCCTGCCAATACTATCTGCATCTGCGAAAATATCTGAATGCTCAGCGGTATACTGCGTCGTAGTCACGCGCCGTTCTATCGTGACACGTCTCGTCCTGCGCTGTGGTGCTGCGATAGCGCCTCAGTATAGCATACGGGTGCCGTGCAAACGGCGACTGGTAGGGCAATTGTCCACATCCCACTGTGGGTCAATGGAAGAACTTGCCACTCTAGCATCTAGACGCACCAGCCCGTCAACGTTATCGCTCTCTGGCCAGAGAGTATAGGGCATAGGTCACATTTCGGTCGGTGTGGTGGGGTACGGGCGCGTTGTTCGGGTGGGGGGGCTATGGTATAATCGAAGATGGCGCGGTACGATCCACATTGGTTGGCCACGTCTCCGTATGTGCCCGGTTTCCCAACAAGCGGGCAGGTAATGCGCTCAACGTGCTGGCCGCGTCATCACGAGTGGCATGATATACCCAAATACATCAGGAGGTGCGCGTGGTCGCGACAGGATATCTCTTCGCTGCCATTTTCTTTCTCGGCGGATGCGCCTTCGTCATCGGCGGCCTGGTCACGTTCAACATCGTCAATTCGCTGCTGAGCAGAGGGCGTCGCAAGAATGCGCCAGCTAAGTTCGAGATTTATGAATCCGGCGAGTTGCCTCTTGGATCGGCATGGGTGCAATATCCCCTCGCCTTTTACATTTTCGCCCTGCTCTTCGTCGTGTTCGACGTTGATATCGTGTTCATCCTCTCCTGGGCAGTGATCTTCCAGCAATTAAGCTGGTTCGGCTTTGCGGAGATTGTGTTCTTCATTGCCGTGCTGGCGCTGGGTCTGGTCTATGCCTGGCGGAAAGGGGTTATCCGATGGATATAGCACCTCGTGCAGCGGGCGCCACTGGCGCCCCATCGCTGCTTGCCTATGACCGCGACCACATCAACGAGTTGCTGAACGCCCTTGCTCAACTCGATGAGCAAGCGGGTCAACCAACTCCCAAGCGTCGGCTGAATGCTGGCATCGTGGGCATCGAGATTGCTCCGGAGCGTTTGGTCGCGACGGCGCGTTTTCTGCGCGATAGTCTCGGCTTCGAGATGCTCACCAGCATCTCCGGCGTGGATATGATTGAGCATCTGGAAGCGGCCTATCACTTCCGCTCTATCAGCCAGAACTGGTTGGTGCAGGTGCGCGTCAAGACGTCTTCCGATGATCCACAGATTCCATCGCTCGTTGGTCTCTATACATCCGCGAACTGGCTTGAGCGCGAGACTTACGACCTCTTCGGCATTCGCTTCATTGGTCACCCAGACTTGAGGCGTATGCTGCTGGATGACGAATTCGAGGGACATCCCCTCCGGAAGAATTTCGTGACGACTCCTACGGTGGTGCATGATCGTGCGACGACGCAAGTTGACGCGATTCGCGCTGTCTCTGGCGAGCAGCAGCGCCGTCAGGAGCGTGTCGTCCTCAAGCGGCTCGGCCAGGGGCAGCAGGAGCGTATCCATCCGGGCATGACAACCTTCGGCAGCGAAGCGGTCTTCCTCGAAACCGGCCAGGGTGTCGGCACTGACGCGAACGCGATGCATGGCTACACCATCGATGAGCAGTATCTCGAAGATCCCGTCATGAAGCCCCAGGAAGGATAATCTATGGCCACCAATACACCCACGGATACGGCTGGCTTCTATCAAGATGCCAGCGGGTTGCGCAGCGAGGAAATGATCCTCAACATGGGGCCGCAACATCCCTCGACCAGCGGTGTGTTGCGCCTGGTGCTCACGCTGGATGGCGAGACGGTCATCCAGTGTACGCCGGTCATAGGCTACCTACACCGTGGCATGGAGAAGATCTTCGAGAATCGCCCCTATATCCACGGAGCGCGCTACATCGACAACGCCGACTACCTCAATCCAATGATCAACGAGACGGCCTATGTTGGCGCGATCGAAGCGATCATGGGCATCGAGCCACCCCGGCGCGCGCAGTATATCCGCCTGCTGGTCAGCGAGCTTGCCCGCATCGCAAGCCATCTGGTCGCGATTGGCACGTACGGCCTGGACCTCGGCGCGTTTACGCCGATCCTCTGGTGCTTCCGCGACCGCGAAGGCATCATGGATTTGTTTGAATCGCTCAGTGGCCACCGCTTCACGCACAACTACATGCGTCCCGGTGGGGTCGTACACGACTTCCCGCGCGGCTGGCTACAGCAGTGCGAGACCTGGCTCGACCGCTTCGAGAGCGTCAGCATTCCTGAGCTACATGAGCTGCTGACTGGCAATGAGATTTTTGACGCGCGCACGCAAGGCGTAGGCTATATCGATCCACAACAGGCGCTGGCCCATGGGATTACCGGCCCCAATCTGCGCGCATCGGGCGTGAACTTCGATTTGCGCGTTGCGCGACCGTATGGCGCGTACCGTGAAATCGCCGTTCGCCCGCAAGTGCGGCAGGAGGGAGACTGCTTCGCCCGGTATAGTGTGCGCATGCAGGAGATGGCTGAGAGCGTGCGTCTCTGTCGTGTCGCGATGGACAAAATGCCCGGTGGCTCGATCTCGCAACGCGTGCCGCTGGCGCTCCGTCCTCCACGCGGTGAGGCGTATTATGCCGTCGAGACGGGCCGTGGCGAATTGGGGATTTATATGATTAGCGACGGCTCGGAATATCCCTGGCGGGCCAAGATCCGGTCGCCTTCATTCCTCAACCTGCAAGTCTTGCCCGAGTTGATGCGCGGCAACAAAATTGGCGACGTTATTGCCATTCTCGGCAGTATCGATATTGATCTCGGCGACGTGGATCGCTGATACGGAGGGCGTATGAACGACGTCGTACAGAACATTATCCACCTCGTCGTGACATTTCTTTTCTCGCTGATCTTCCTCATGGCGGCGGCGACGATCTTGGTCTATTGGGAACGCAAGCTTATGGCGTTCATGCAGGACCGTGTCGGCCCGTTGCATTACGGGCCGCAGGGCACACTCCAGACCGTTTTCGACGTCATCAAGCTCATCTTCAAAGAGGACGTCAAATCGACTAAGACGGACTTTATCATCTTCCGCCTTGCGCCGATGGTCTTCTTTGCTCCGGTGATTACCGCTTTCGTCGTGCTGCCGTTCTCGCCATATTTGACGGCGGGTGCGCTGGCCACCGGCCTCATCTACTATGTGGCGCTTAGCTCGATTGACGTCATTGGCGTGTTCATGGCAGGCTGGGGCTCCAACAACAAATATTCCCTCATCGGCGGCCTTCGCTCCGCCGCGCAGATGATTTCGTACGAGTTGCCGCTGGTGCTCTCCATCGTTCCAGTGGTGATGTTGACGAGCGTGCTCACGCCTGGGTGTAGTGGTCCCTCGCCTGACCTGACCGTCTGCGGTGTCGGCTCGATTTCCTTCTCGCAGATTGTCGCCGCGCAGATGCGCCCAGACGCGCCGTGGCTCTGGTTTGTGCTGCTGCAGCCGCTGGGGCTGGTCATTTACTACACCTGTGGTCTGGCCGAGACGAATCGCTCACCGTTCGACCTGCCAGAAGCGGAATCCGAATTGGTCGCGGGCTATCTGACGGAATATAGCGGCCTGCGCTGGGCGCTGTTCTTCCTTGGCGAGTATGGCAACATGGCCATCGTCTCGGCAGTAGCGACCGCGCTCTTCCTTGGCGGCTGGTCAGGACCCGGTGCCTCTGTTGGCTTCTGGACGGGACTGCTTGGTGGTTTCTGGGGGCAGGTCGTCTTCAATATCATCTGCGTCTTCTGGTTCCTCTTCAAGATGGGTGCGTTGCTGACGCTCTTTGTCTGGGTGCGCGCCACACTGCCACGACTGCGCGCCGACCAGTTGATGCGCTTTGCCTGGCTCTTCTTGATCCCTCTGACGCTCTTTAACATCCTGCTGACCGGCGTGCTGCTGCTCCTGCCGCTAGGGGATGTCGCGCGGGTCGGTATCTCGGCTGTGGCGAACTGGGTGCTGCTGTTCCTCTTCATCTTCACCTTCCGCCGCGTGACCGGCGTCAACCCGCTGGGACGGCTGCCCGGCTGGCTGCGCGGGCGTACTCCGCCGACAGCGGTACGTCGCCCGGCGGCTGCCGCGGAGAAGGCGAAGGGTGTGCTGGCGGAGACTCACAGCCATTAGCCAGGATAGCTATGAGAGCCACGAGAGCCACGAGAGCCAGGAGACAGCCGCAATGCGTCAGTTGCCAGACTGGCGCTCATGGCATATACTCAAGGGAGTATTTGCGTCTGGCGATGAGCAGGAGGAGTAGAGCGCGACGCGCCACAAGAGACGGGAAGCCATCAGCTGCGAGCTTCCCCTGGTAGCGCCCGCTCGAAGTGACCTGTGAGCCTGTGGGGTAAGCAGTCCACCGGGAGTGTGAGCCGCGCACGGGATGCGCCCGTTATCGCGCCTATGAGGCGAGCATGCCGCTGGCCTGGCTTAGCGCTGATCTGTAGTGTTTTGGGACACGGTTATCAGGCGCTCCCAGACTGTGTGGGCATCTCGCGAACAAGGGTGGTACCACGAGTCTTCCTCGTCCTTTGCCGGGGAAGGCTCGTTTTGCGTTTCCAGGAGAACTACAGATAGTCGGTGCATGGATGAAAGGGCTGAAACATGACGGTGGAGAAGTCGGAGTCGCGGCGGCTCGATCAGATTCCGAAGGCCTACGAGCCACAGGCCGTGGAACAGCGGCTGTATCGCTGGTGGGAAGAAAACGGGTATTTCAAACCGCGTGAGAACGCGAGAGAGCCGTGGCGTAGGCCATTCGTGATTAGCATGCCGCCCCCGAACGTCACGGGCGCGCTGCATCTGGGCCATGCCATCACCGCGACGCTTGAAGATATCATGATTCGCTATCATCGTATGCTCGGCGATCCGACGCTCTGGGTCCCAGGCGAAGATCACGCGGGCATTGCCACTCAGGCTGTTGTCGAGCGCCAACTCGCCAGGGAGGGTCTGGACCGCCACACCATCGGGCGTGAGCAGTTCATCGAGCGTGTCTGGGAGTGGGTGCGCCAGTATAAGCACCGCATTCAAGATCAGCATCGCCGCCTGGGTGCCTCGTGCGACTGGGATCGCGAGCGCTTCACGCTCGATGAGGGGCTGAGCCGCGCGGTCCGCGAGGTCTTCGTGCGTCTCTATGACGAGGGTTTGATTTACCGTGGCGAGCGCATCATCAACTGGTGTCCCAGGGATACCAGCTCGATCTCTGACCTGGAAGTTGAGGTCGAGAAGACGCCCGGCGCGCTGTATTATGTCCGCTATCCGCTGGAGGCTCTGCCCGGCGAGCATGAGACGCGCTATATCACTGTGGCCACGACCCGGCCCGAGACGATTCTGGGTGATACCGGCGTCGCGGTGAATCCTGATGATGACCGCTATCGTGATCTGGTCGGGCGGTATGCTATCTTGCCGCTCATGAACCGGCGCATCCCGATTATTGCGGATGCCGCTGTAGACAAAGAGTTCGGCACAGGAGCGGTCAAGATCACTCCAGCGCACGACCCAACTGACTTCGAGATTGGCAACCGCCACGGGCTGGAGCGGATACAAGTCATCGGGTTCGATGCCAGGATGACCGACGCGGCGGGTGAGTTTGCCGGGATGGATCGCTTCGAGGCGCGCGAGGCGGTCGTTGAGGCGTTGCGCAATCTGGGGCTGCTCGTCAAAGCGGAACCCTACGAGATTCCGCTTGGCCACTGCTCGCGCTGTGGCACCGTCATCGAGCCGTTGATCTCGATGCAGTGGTGGCTGAGGATGGCGCCGCTGGCGACGGGTGCGCTGGGCGCGCTCAATTATGGCCAGTTGCGCATCGTGCCCGAACGCTTCAACAAGATTTATACCGATTGGCTGGAGAACATCCGCGACTGGAATATCTCACGCCAGCTCTGGTGGGGGCATCGCATCCCGGCGTGGTACTGCCAGGAGTGCGGCGAGGTGATCGTTGCGCGCGAAGCGCCCACTTCCTGCCCACAGTGCGCCAGCTCTCGCCTGGAACAGGATCCGGACGTGCTGGATACCTGGTTCAGCTCGTGGCTCTGGCCGTTCAGCACACTTGGCTGGCCAGACGATACCCCTGACCTGCGGCGGTTCTATCCCACGAGTGTGCTGGAAACCGGCTACGACATCCTGTTCTTCTGGGTGGCGCGCATGGTCATGTCGGGTATTCACTTCCTCGGCGTCGTACCGTTCCATACCATTTACCTGCATGGGCTGGTGCGCGATGAGCAGGGCCGCAAGATGAGCAAGTCGCTAGGGAACGTCATCGACCCCATCGAGGTGATGGACGAGTATGGCACCGATGCGCTCCGGTTCACGCTTGCTACCAGCAGCACCCCAGGCAATGACTTGAAACTGGCGCCAGCGCGCATCGTGGGCAATCGCAACTTCGCCAACAAGATCTGGAATGCCGCGCGTTTCGTCATCGGCCAGACGGAATCGCTTGGCGGAGGCATCCCCGCACTGGAAGCGGTACAACCGAAGTCACTCGCCGACCGCTGGATCGTCAGCCGGGCACAGCACCTTACTGCCGAGGTGACGCGACTGATGGACGAATATCAGTTCGGTGAGGCGGGCCGGCAGATCTACGACTTCATCTGGTCAGAGTATTGCGACTGGTACCTGGAAATCGCCAAGATTCAGCTCCGCGATCAAGCCCAGGCGCAACGGACGGCGCTGATTCTGCGTGCGGCGCTCGACCGCGCGTTACGGCTGCTCCATCCGTTCATGCCCTTTGTGACTGAGGAAGTCTGGCAGCATCTCTATGCCGATATTCCTGAGAGCGAGCGACCCGCATCGGCGCTGATCGTGGCTCCCTGGCCAGCGTCGAACGCCGCGTCGCAGCGCCAGTGGGATATCCGGGCGGAGGCCGATATGGCGCTTATCCGGGAGATCGTCACCGCCATCCGCAACGCGCGCAACGAAGCCAATGTGGAGGCGAAGCGCCACATCAAGGTGATTCTCGTGGGCGGTGAAAAGACGGCATTGCTGCGGCAACAGGCTCCGCTCATCGAGCAGCTGGCGCGCACCGAGCCGCCGCGCATCGAGCGCAGGCTCGCCACGAAGCCAGAGCAGGCGATGTCTCTGGTGGCTGGCGGTGTCGAAGTGTATCTGCCGCTGGCGGGCATGCTCGATTTAGCGAAGGAGGTTGAGCGCCTGGATGGCGAGATCGTGAAAGCGGTGGCCGCTGTCGAGCGCTCAAAGAAAGTGCTGGAGAATCCACACTTCGTCGCACGCGCAAAGCCGGAAATCGTGCAGCGCGAGCGCGATGCCCTGGCCGCAGCCGAAGATACGCTCGCTCGCCTTCAGACGCGAAGGCGGGAGTTGGCTGTGTAGATATCGTTGCGAGACGTGCTTCCGTCTCCCTCCATCTGGGGATAGACTCTATGCTCGCCTGCTCACGTTCGTGTAGAGTGTGCGCATGGCATAAGCATAGAGGAGGTGTTCCCATCGGTCTGTACAGAATGAGACCGATGGGCTAAACTCTCGGCGACAGCCTGTACCATGGCTCACATGGGCGGGTACTGCGGGCGTGGCCGAAGTGAAAAGGTGGAGGGAGATGGGGGGCGAGCCGAACAAACGACGTATGACATGGTTTGCGAAACCGCGACCGGGTACTCTGGGCCAGATGTGGCAGCGGATGCCTCAAGACGGCCAGGAAAATGATATGCGTCTGGCGCGAAGGCAGGGGGCTCCCGAAAATCCTGCATCGCGCCAGCCAGACTGGAACGGGTTGCCACCGCTGCCGAAGTGGCCCCCGCTGGCTGGGGAAGATCGGTTTGCATCGGGAGATGCCGATGCCGATGCACCCACAACCGTGATGATGCCTCTTGCGAAGGATTCCTCAGGCGCAACCGGCAGCATGCAGGACCCACCACTGTGGGAGCATCCTGCTCCTGACCGGTCTGGTGCGCCTCATCCATCGCGGCACACACTCTGGGAGCGATTTCGGTCATCCTCGCGCCGGACGCAGGTGGGTGTGATTGCTATCGGGTGCGTGGTGTTGCTGTGTTCGGGACTGGGGACTGCCGCGCTTGGTAACGCCCTGGGTTCTAACTCGCTGACTGGCGGCGCCAACTCCCCGGGTGCCAGGGGCACAGGCAATGCAAGCATGTCGCCGTCGGCAGCCAACGCGACACCGAGCACCGCCAGCGGCACCGCGACCGCCGCGCCAAACCTCACGCCAACAGTGGTGGTGCCTCCGTTGACGGTCACGTTTACCTGTGCCAGCGGCACCGCCGGAGGAAAAGGCCAGGTGTGTGTGCATACGGAGGCGAACGCTGCCGTCAGTCTGGAAGTGCGCTACTGCGATGGTAGCTTTGCCAACGGAAAAGGTCTGCGTGGCTCTCCCCACACGGATGGTAACGGCAACTATACCTGGAGTTGGAATGTCACAACCAGCTGCATCGGCACAGCCACCGCAACCGTGACGGCCCGATCAGCGGGGCGTACCGTGACGCAGAGTACAACCTTTACCATTACGCGTTGACGAGTGATGGTGCAGCGCGGACGGCTAGGGCGTGCTGGTCCTTAGGCGCGCGGTTGGTCCGGATCGTCGCGTTGCCACGCGCTCTGCCATATGCCTGAGATAGGTGCGCGTGAACTCGTACCCGTGCTCGATCCACTCTGGCGCGGCATCGAAGTCGAGCGCGCCGCCGCCACGCGGGGTTGATGGCCGGATGAGATGTGTCTCGATGCCAGGTGGCAGCAGGGCGAGGTCGTGTTCGAGCTGGTATCGGCTCATCACCTGGGTTGTCCGTTCGAGGACGGAGGCGAGCGCGTGGGGCACAGGGCCGCGTTCGTGCCGCACACGGTTGCGCCCTTGCGCAGTGCCGATTGTCTCTGGCTGCCCGGTGGGTGGAGTCGTCCATTCCTGTATGGCGGCGGTGCTGGCATCGTATCCAACGTCAAGCACGAAGAGGCGCCGTGCTCCCAGCGTGATGGCTAAGTTGAGGCCGGTGTTCTCGATGGCTCCTCCATCAACATATGTCGCGTCGTCGATTCGGACGGGCGGGAAGATGCCGGGAATAGCGGACGAAGCGAGGAGCGCCGGGCCGATCGGTCCCGATGAAAAGACCGCGCGTGTGCCATCCTTCAGATTGGTGGCGATAATGTGCAGCGGCACTTCCAGCCCTTCAAATGTCACTCCGGCATAAAAACGCGCGAGCATCTGGCGCAACCCGATATCGCTGTAGAGGGACGGGTTGCCGCGCGTAACGTTACGCGCCGCCGCCAGCACCAAAATCCCTGTGATGGCTTGCTGCGTTGTGGCGGGTGGTATACGGTCACGCCCAAGCAGCACGCGCATGGGATGGACGGATGCCCAGACCTTCGCCATCATCTCCATACGTTCCTGCGTTGGCCCCATTGCCAGCCACGCGCCGTTCCACGCACCTACCGACGTCCCAATGATGAGGTCAGGGCGCTCGCCACGCTCTAACAGCGCGCGCAACGCCCCAACCTGCAGGGCGCCCCGCGCACCACCACCGGAGAGCACGAATGCAGTGTAATTGCGCCAGCGAGGCAGCCGAGGAGTGGACGAATGGTCTGTGTGGTTGCTCGCGTTTACGTCTAAATCTCTGTCTGAGTCTGATGTCGCGCTTGTGTTTGCGTGTGAGTTGCCGTTGAGATTCGTGTCTCTATCTTCTATCTCTGGCGTCAGGTCTTCATGTGTTGGCATCGGCCATCTCCCCTAGGGTTGCGGGTCTGGATATGGCGCACGTGCGATTGCTTCGGTCGGGTCAATGCCCGAGTTGTTCCAGGCCAGAGTCCCTCAAGAAAAGCATACGGGAAAACAAGTCTGCTGGCCAGTAGGTACACCTATTTCCGGTTTTGCGGTGGAGCGTAGGATAACATCGTTAGCGGACGGAGTGGCTTCTGGCTCGCTGGCAGTTCCCTATTCACAATCACCCCCTTATTGCGGAGGTTCAGGCGCAATGATATAATGACCGATGTGGCTTTGCGAGCCAGCAGCGTTATCATGCCTGCGGGCATGCTTCGCCACACCGCGGACGCCGGTTTGGCCGTTGCGTCTGAACAATATCCTGCCCCACTCTACCGCCGCGCATCTCATGCGGGCACGGCGCGCATCGAGCGGGAGCAAACCCACAGGAGAGGAGACCGCATGGCGCGGGATCGTGACTACGAACTCGGATTGATCATTAACCCTGATGTTGGTGAGGACCAGGCGCGAGCGATTGTTGAGCGTGTCAGTCAATCCATCATCAACAACAGTGGACAGGTGGTCCGCGTGAATGCCTGGGGACGGCGGCGCCTGATGTATCCCATCGAGCACCACCGCGATGGCCTGTACTATTTCTTCGATCTCATCATGCCTCCAACTGCGGTGGCCGAGGTCGAGCGCGCACTGCGTGTGAACGAAGAGGTTATTCGCCATCTGATGAAGGCGCGTGATCCCAAGGTGGTCGCCCAGCAGCGCCAGCGCGCTCTTGAAGAAGATCGTCTCGCCGAAGAGGCTCGCGCCCGTGCCGCCGCTGAGGCGGAGGCAGCAGCGGAGAGCGCCGCGACCGGGGAGCAGGCGCCAGAACAACCGGCACCCGCTGAGGCTGCTACTGAAGTTCCCCCTGAGGCCACAGAGCCAGAAGCCACTGCCGTCACATCAGAGACGGATGCATCATAGCCGCGATTGGCTCGCTCCCATGTTGGGCGAACGCATAGGGCGGCTTGATTTCAGAAGGGAACGGCTGTCATGCTGAACAAGATTATGCTTATCGGCAACCTGGGGCGCGATCCTGAGCTGAGCTATACGCCCAGTGGCAAGGCTATTGCCAAATTTTCGCTGGCTGTGAGTCGTCGACGCCGTGATGAAAGCGGCGAGATGCGCGAGGAGACGACCTGGTTCAACATCGTCGCCTGGGAGCGCCTGGCGGAGACTTGCAACAACTACCTGCATAAGGGGTCCAAGGTGTACATCGAGGGGCGCATGACCTCCCGCAAGTACACTGACAAAGATGGCATCGAGCGCACCGTCTGGGACGTTGTTGCCTCTGAGATGGAGATGCTCGATCCGAAGGGCGCGAGTGGCTCTGGTGGCGGTTCTGGCTATAACGATGAGATGGGCGCGGACGACGTTCCCTTCTAAGGCGCGCTTGAAACGCGTCCGGCAGGGGCCCGAAAGCGTTCGTTTGGAGCCGCACGGCCCCGTGCCACGTTTTGCATTGTGATGAACGCGGCGCAGAGATGGGATGGCTTGAGGGGAGTTTGAGACAACCCAGTCTTCCCCGCTGCGCGCTCCGTCCCAGTGACGGAGCAATGATGTACGTGCCGGTTCGCTCGGTGGAATGTCACCCGGTGAATCGGCAATCCCATACGTTACAAGGAGCACATGAGTATGCAGCCTAGAAGAGATGGCGCACTACAGGACGCGCCCGCCCGTACCGAGCGCCCTGAGCGTCCGGACCGGCCAGAGCGCCCCGAACGTCCGGAGCGCATGGAGCGGCCCGGTGGCCCGCGCCCTGGCGGTCGGGGACGCGACTTCCGCTCGCGCCGGAAGGTCTGCGCGTTCTGCGTCGATCACGTTCGTGAAATTGACTACAAGGATGTGGGTCGTCTGCGGCGCTATATCTCGGATCGCGCCAAGATCGAGCCGCGCCGTAAGACGGGCACCTGTGCCAAGCACCAGCGCCGCCTGACCGTGGCGCTGAAGAATGCGCGACATATGGCGCTTTTGCCTTATACCGCCGCACACATCCGCGGCTCTTGATGGTACACTGATGTAGCAGTAGCGTGCCCGCCAGTGAGGATTTGCTCTGGCTGGCGGGCAGCGAGTTGCTTCATTGAACATCGCAGGTGGAGAAACCGGACGCGCCTATGAGTAACCAGACGGTGCAAAAACCGCCACGGAAGAACGCCCGCACACGAGCCGCGAACCGCAACGCGCAATTCAAGCGGCAGACCGCGCGCCTGGAAGGGCGCAGGGATGGCAAGCCACTCATATTTGGCTGGGGTGGTCACCTGACCAAAGCGCAGAAGACGCGCTATCAGCGTGGGGCTGCCTTTACCTTCTTCGGCATCGTCATTGGGGCGGTCATCCTGACAACGGTATTGGGCATTCTGAATCAGAACGTCTTCATTCCCAATAAGACCTTCCTCACTGTCAATGGGGTGAAGTATACGCAGGATGATTACCGCAAGATCCTCGCGTATCAGGCTCAGAGCGTCTGGAACAAGCTGCAGCTTGAAATTCATCAAATGAACGATCTGCAGACGAAGATGCAGCAAGG
Source organism: Ktedonobacterales bacterium (assembly GCA_036378295.1). GTDB lineage: Bacteria > Chloroflexota > Ktedonobacteria > Ktedonobacterales > JADMIN01 > DAHUXT01. The sequence goes on along the minus strand of DASUWS010000230.1, from coordinate 2,205 downwards.
CGACAGCACTGCCCAGACGCAGTACCAGATTCTTACCGCGCAGGTACAGGCTGACGAGGCGACGTATCAGCAGGCGCAGATTACTGCTGGTACGGCAACCGTGATGACGGAAGATTCTCTCATCCAGGAAGGCGCGCGCCGCTTCGAGCAGAAGAATCACGTTCCTGCTTCCACCTTTACACCATCCAAGGCGGAGATTGATAAAGCCGTCGATACGTTCAAGAAGTCCTTCCCAGAGAACGAGAAGTACAGCGATTTCCTGGCGAAGAACGGCCTGACTGAGACGGACATTCGCAACTATGCCCAGATTCAGCTCCGGCGCGATAAGATGGAAGCTTATCTGCAGAGCCAGCTCAAATCACCCACGCGCCAGGTTCATCTTCGTCATATCGAGGTGAACAAAGAGGCAGACGCGCAGAATGTCCTGAACCAGTTGCGCAAGACTGGCGACTGGTCGGGCCTGGCCAAGAAGTATTCGCTCGATGTCGATACCAAGTCAAAGGGCGGGGACTTGGGCTGGGTGGCTCCGGGCACGGGCGACTCGGGCATTGAAATTTGGTCGAGTGACCCGGCGCGCAAGGTCAACGATATCAGCGGGCCAATCCATGATGCCAGCGGGACATGGGATATCGTGCAGATTCTCGGCATCGACAATAACCGGGCTGTGGACAAGACCGCGCTGAACGACGCGAAGTCCAACATCTTGTCGCACTGGCTTGGTGGCGAGAAAGTGCGCCCAGGCTATCACATCAGCACCCCCGACAACGACATGCTGACTGCTGATCGGAATATGCCCAAGCTTCCCGATCTCAACGCCACGCTTCCCAATGTGGGCGGCGGAGCGCCAAACGCCCCGCAGGTCCCCTAGCCAGTGATGCTGGCTCAGCGGATGGCGCGGTCTCCGGCATGCTGGCTCTGTGCTGGCATGCCGGTGCTGTTTGTGACTGGGGAATCGTGCGTAGAGCGGATATGCAGAGCGGTATGCGGAGCGGGTATGCGGAGGCGCTATGGATACGCTGGATGAGCGAACAAAAGATGGCGAAAGGATGCGTGCCGGGCTGATGTCTGACCTGGCATCTATCTCGCTCTATCTCCACGTGCCCTTTTGCCATGCCAAGTGCCATTATTGCGACTTCAACTCCTATGCGGGGATGCTTGGTCATCGCGCATCCTATGTCGATGCGCTCGCTCAGGAAATCCTGCTCGCGGGGATGCGCGCGCGGCTGGCAGATGGCTCCCCGCGTCGCTGCCGTACCATCTTTTTCGGTGGTGGCACGCCCAGCTTGCTGACGGCTGACCAGGTGGATGGGCTGCTGCGTGCGGCACAAGAAGCGTTCGCCGTTGACGAGGACGCGGAAATCACACTAGAGGCCAACCCAGGCACGCTGGAGTACGGACGGCTGGATGCGCTCCGCGCTGTTGGCGTCAATCGCCTGAGCATGGGCGCGCAGAGCTTCGATGCTGGATTGCTGCGCTGGATGGGACGCATCCACTCGCCTGAGGAGATCGAGACGGCTTTCGCCAGGGCGCGCCGGGCTGGGTTTACCAGCATCAACCTCGATTTCATCTTCGCACTGCCCGATCAGTCGCTTGCCACCTGGGCCGATACGTTGGAGCGCGCTGTAGCCCTTGGCCCGGAGCATCTCTCGCTCTATTCGCTCATCGTAGAGGAGGGGACGCCGCTCTTTGCCTGGGTGCGCGATGGCCGAGTACGGCCAGCGGACGACGACACTGCCGCTGATATGTATGAGTATGCGATGGAGCGACTGGCCACCGCTGGCTACGGACAGTATGAAATCTCCAACTGGGCGCTGCCAGGCCATGAATGTCGCCATAATCTGACCTACTGGCGCAATCTGCCGTATATAGGGTTGGGCGCGGGCGCGCATTCGTGCTTCGCGGGCCACCGGTTCGCTGAGGCGCGTCCTATCGCTGAGTACATTGCCAGGGTGAGCGCCACCACGGGAGCCACGGGAGCCACGGGAGCGGAGCGCGCGAGCGAGACGGACCTGCTCCCAGCGGGCGCAATCGTTGAGGATGAGGCGCAGACACCAGAGATGGAGATGGCCGAGACGGCCATCCTCGGGCTGCGACTCAATGCGGGTGTCTCGCGCTCAGAGTTCGCGGCACGTTATGGCTGCACGTTCGAGCAGAAATTCGACGAGCAACTGGCTGATGTGCGCGCGTTGGGGCTGATCGAGACGG
>DASUWS010000229.1:0-3010 GCA_036378295.1 Ktedonobacterales bacterium | reverse complement strand
CTTATCACCCTCCTGCTACCACCTCTGTGAGAGGCACGCGGCGGATACATCCAAAAGGAGCAAGCAACGATGAGCGACGAGACGGCGACATTGAAGCAGGTCTACGCGGGCTGGGATGTCTACAACAGGTATCTGGTCGAGGCGGTCGCGCCGCTCACGCCGGAGCAGGTGGAGACGCGGCCGGCGCCCAATCTGCGCAATGTCTATGAGATTGCGACGCACATTATCGCTGTGCGGGCGCGGTGGTTCTTCTTGGTGCTTCGCGAGGGGGGCGAGACGATGGCCAGCCTGACCACCTGGGACCGGCCAGGCCAGCCCCGGCGGAACGCGGCGGAACTGGAGCAGGGACTGGAACAATCGTGGGGCGTCATCAGCGAGTGCCTGAGCCGCTGGACCATCGCCAATCTGGCGGATACCTTCCCGAATGAGGAGCCGGACCCCGGTGAGCCAGACACCTTTAGCCGCCAGTGGGTCATCTGGCATCTGATCGAGCACGACCTGCATCATGGCGGCGAGATGTTCTATACGCTCGGCATGCACGGCCTGCCGACGCCCGATCTGTAGCCCACGGACGGCGCACTTGCCCGGAGCGTCGCTGTTGGGCGTCTGGGCAAGCTGGCGTGGCGTTACCTGGGGTGCATGCCGCCATCGAGCGAGATCACCTGATTGGTGAGGTACAAGTTCCGCAGCACCGCCAGCGCCAACTCCGCGACATCTTCCGGGCGACCAAGCCGCCCTACGGGAATCCGCTGGGCTAACTGCTGGTGATCACCGAGAACCATGCCGGTCTCGGCGATCAAGGCAGGCGCGAGCGCATTGACCGTAACGCCAAAGGGGGCGAGCCGCCCGGCGAAGAAATGCGTCAGCCCGTGGAGACCCGCCTTCGACGCAGCATAGTGCGGCCCAATAATCCCGCCGACAAACGCGGCAACCGACGATATGAAGAGCACGCGACCGAAGCGCCGCTCGCGCATCCCCGGCACGGTCCGCTGGGCGAGCAGAAAGGGCGCGCGCAGATTGATCGCAAGTGCCTCATCGAAGTCGTCGCTCGTGACCTCCTCAAACGTCTGTATGCGCCCCATCCCGGCGTTGCTGACAAGGATATCCACAGGGCCGAGCGCCGCCTCAACGGCATCCACGAGCGCGCCGGGAGCATCGGAGCGGCGAAGATCCGCTCCAACGGCGATCGCTCGTCCGCCCGCCGCGATCATTTCAGCGGCAAGCTGCTCCGCAGCCTCCGACTGCGTCCCATAGCCGATGGCAACCGCGACACCCTGGGCCGCGAGCGTCCGCACGAGCGCGCGCCCAATCCCGCCGCTGCCGCCAGTGACGAGCGCTACTCGCCCTTCGAGGTCGCCTCGCGCTGAGGCGGCATGCTCTTTGCTGCTGGTCTGGTCCGTATCCATCTCCTCTTCCCCTTCCTTACTTCCCGACTCCCTCTTGCGCCGTTCGCGGCGCGAATGCTCCGGCACGCTCACCACAGGACGACCTCTCACGCGGATGTGTTCTCAGGACGGGCGGGCGAAGTACACCTTGTTGGCGATTTTCCACTCACCATCGACCGCGAGCAAGACAAAATAGTCCGTGAATGTCACTGCGCCGTGCATGAGCGTCGCCTTTGCGCTCGCTGCCGTGCCGGAGATGTCGATGGCGTCGATGGTCCGGCGGCGCGTGGCCTCGTCGGCCGCAGGCGTGCCAGTAAAGAGCGCGCAGTATTCGTCAAGCGTCCACGACGTGAAGACTCCTTCGCGGATACCTTCAATGTGCGCCGTGGGCAGAAACGCCTGTCGCATGTGTGTGGCATCGCCTGTGGCATGTCCCTGGAAGTAATGCCCTAGCGCGGCGCGAACGCCCGCATCGTTGTGATCATGCGACTCGCCCGTGGCTGTGGATTCTGGATGCGTTGGCTGTGTTGGCTGTGTTGGCTGTGTCATACTTATCTCCCCCTGTTGTGAACGCTACGCCCGAAGTCCCTGCATCGACAATGGGGCAGAGCGATGCGATAATGCGGAAGATATCTGCGCGCGAGAAAACGGAGTCCACCTCCGTTTGTGATTATACGGAGCCACCCTCCGCTTATGCAACCCCTCTCGTGCTACCCATGGAGAAGCATGGAGAAGCGATGAAGAACAGGGCAAATCCATCGGCGTCGATGCCGCAGCCGACGCGCGCTGACGCGCGTCGAAACCGGGAGCGGCTGCTCGCCGTGGCCCAGGCTGCCTTCGCCGAGCATGGCCCCAACGCATCCCTCGAAGACATCGCGCGCCGCGCGGGCGTGGGCATCGGGACGCTCTATCGCCACTTCCCCACACGCCAGGCGCTGCTGGAGGCGGCGTACCACGACCAGATGGAGCTGCTGACGGCTGAGGCTAAGACGCTGCTGGAGGAGGCATCGCCCGGCGATGCGCTTGATACCTGGCTGCAATCGCTTCTGGTTCACAAGCTGCTCCAGCGCGGTTTGACGGAAGTGCTGGTGGAAGGCGAGAAGTCCGGGGAGATTTCCCCGGCGAAAGCGCGCATGCGGGCGGCGGGAGCGGCGCTGCTGGCCCGGGCGCAACAGGCGGGCGCAGTACGATCTGATATTGATATTCTGGATCTGATGCGGCTTGTCCACGGGGTCGCCGTCTCAAGCGAGATGAGTCCAGCACGCGCCCAACTGACCAGTCACTACCTCAAGATCATGATCGACGGCCTGCGCACATCCCCCGAATGAGACTGTGAAATTGTGAGTTTGTGAGAATGTGAGTGCCACGCGGATGATTGTACGGCCCCTCGCGCGCCGACTCTGGGCGTTTGGCTCATTTTTCTGCCTGCTCCTTTGCCTGGGTGTTTTCAGCTACTGGGGTGTCTGGCTCCCGCTGCATAGCAATGGCTATGACTTCACCGGTCCCTACGAGGCTGCCTATGCGCTCGCGCACCACGCCCCGCTGCGCGTCTACGATGTGCCGATGCAGCGCGTCTTCAACGACAACGTTCTGCATCTCCCTGATGGACCATCGGACTTCCGCTG
>DASUWS010000228.1:0-6937 GCA_036378295.1 Ktedonobacterales bacterium | reverse complement strand
CAATAGCAGCTGCGAGAGCGCCAGAATCCGCGGCGCATAGCGCCTCATCGCAGCCGACTCGCTGACGCCGTACGCAATCGAGCCGCCCAGGCCCGCGATAGCCGCTCCGATCAGCATCCATGACCCCACCGCGCTCTGGTTGTCAAGGCCGAGCAATGCTCCGGTCAGGCCGAGAATCGCCATCACAAAGATATGGGCAACCACGACCGGAATCAACACATCCGCCGGAGGCAGCGGCCGCGGGCGGTTGCCACTCGGACGGCGCATAGGCCAGGGAAGATAGGCAAGCCGTGGGTCATCCTCCCAGACAAGATCTGGCATGTCTGGTGCGTTGAGCCGGTGGCTGGATCGCGCGGAGACCGGGCGGGTAACCACGCTCGGCTCCTGCAACGCTTTCCTGGCGCTTGCCGCCCGCACTCGCGGCGTTCTGATGGCCGCTGGCCTGACCGGGTTCTCGCTTCGCTGGGTGGCAGCAGCGGACGTCGCGTGCGATGACGAATCAGCCGGAGCAGAACGCCCCTCCTCCACCTTTGGGCAGGGGGAGGCAGTGTCGGCACCATTGTCGCTGCCAGGAGTCTCAGCGGAGTGATCGCGCGCACCCGTTGGCGCGTACCGCCGGCGGGCCATCACGGCGAGCGTCGGTTTGCGTCGCGCCCTGGCAGCAGGCGCATCCAGTGCTTTGGGCGCCTCGTCGTGTGGCGAAGTTTTCGGCGCGCGCACCGCGGGATTATCCGGCTCGCCTGGTTCCTCTGGCGTCTCGGGCACCGTTGGCGTTTCTGGCTCCTCTGGTCGCTCTGGCTCTTCCGGGACCTCCGGCTTCTCAGGAGGCGTCTCGGGAGTCTCTGGTTGCTCAGGTGTTTCAGGGATTTCCGGAACGACCGGCTCCTCTGGGGTCTCTGGAATCTCTGGCACTTCCGGTATTTCGGGAACCTCTGGCGTCTCGGGGACCTGCGGCACTTCTGGCGTCTCGGGGATGTGGGATGGCTCAGGCATGCGTGCTACGGCTGGCTCGTCTGCTGGTTCCACGATGCGGGCCGCAACGCTGGCCTTTGCCGCGGCGACCTGGCCAGTCTGCCTGGGTGACGTCTTTGGCGATTTCTTTGGCGATTTCTTTGGCGCGGTCTTTTGCGATGGGACGACAAGCTGCGGCGACTGTGACGCCGACCGTTTCTTGCGCGAACCAGCCGAAGCGGCCTGGGATGTCTGCGTCGCCATATTCATCTGGCGGCGTCGCCGTGACGTCGTAGACGCCTGGCGGGCATCATTCCGCTTACTGTCTTGTCGCTGCCTGCTCATCCATCTTCCGCCTATTCCTGCATATCGCCCCTGCGCCAACGCGAGCGCCAAGGACGTCGAATCCCTGGAATACCTGGAAACATCTTCTGACTGCCTGCCGCACAGACCGTGCCACTGCTACCTGGCGCTTTGCCGCGGGTCGCGTCTTGACAGTGCTTACCTTCTATGTCATAGTGAAACGTGACCGCATGCCCCGCAGGCGTCACCTCACCTACCAGATCAGATGACCATGTGAGGCGAGCGGTCATTGTATCATCATCAGTAACATGCATCAGGGTTACCTTGATTGCAAAGGCGCTGACGGAACGAGTAGGCGTATCGAGCGAATCTCAGAGAGTCCGGAGTCGGTGAGACCGGATATCGCTGGCGCGCCGAAGATCAGTCCTGAGCCGCCACCCGACTCTTCACAGTTCTTGTGCGAGCAGGCGTGGCCGGAAACCCGTCCGTTATCACGCGGGGGGACATGCATACGTGTCCCATAGAGCGGACTGCCGTGCGCGCTCTCTTACTATTGACGAACGAGCGGTCACAGCAGTCAATTCGGGTGGTACCGCGAGAGATGCTCTCGCCCCGTTGGGGGTGAGGGCTTATTTTATTTTCCGTGATCTCAATCGTTCCATTCATCGTCTTGAGTGAGACGCTGGCCTCCGCCAGCTCAACAATCAGGAAGGCGGGAAGTAGGCGATGGCTGTCCAATCCCCAACAACACTGCTCTACGCGACGGATAGCTACCTGCGCGCGTTCGAGGCGCGGGTCGTGGCGACGGATGGTCGCGGCGTGGCGCTCGATCAGACCGCATTCTACCCTGGCGGTGGTGGTCAGATGGCCGACCGTGGCGAGCTGGTATATGAGGGGCGTCATCTGGCGGTTAGCGGCATGAGCAAGCGCGATGGCGTCGTCTGGCACGAGCTGGCTGAGGACGCGGGCGATGTGCCGCCGGTGGGCGCGACGGTGACGGGCGAGATCGACTGGCCCTTCCGCTACCGAATGATGCGCACGCACACCGCGCTACATCTGCTCTGCGGCCTGATCTTCCGGGACTATGGCGCGCAGGTAACGGGCGGCCAGATGTACCCTGACCGGGCGCGTATGGATTTTACGCTGGCCACCATGACGCAGGACTTTCTGCATGCCATCGAGCGCAGTGTCAATGAGGCGGTCGCGGCGAATCACCCAATCAAAGTCTATGAGCTGCCTCGCGAGCAGGCAATGACGATACCTGATCTGATACGCACCAAGATTAATCTGCTGCCGCCAGACATTACCGAGGTCCGCATCGTCGAGATTGTCGGTGTGGACCTGCAAGCGGACGGCGGAACCCATGTTCATAGCACACGCGAAGTAGGCGGCATCAAAGTGCTGCGTACCGAGAATAAAGGCAAGCAAAACAAGCGTATGGAAATCGCTTTGATGGATGGAGATATAGTATGACGGAAGCATCGAAGAAGACGGCGAAGGCATCACGAGCGGCACCAGTGAAGGCAGGCACGGCAGGCACGGCAAGCAAGGCGACCAATAGCCGCTCCCGCGCCGCGAGCGAGAGCCCGCCTGCGGCACAACCAGCCCAGCCGGCGTCCAGCGGGCCGCTTTTCCAGCCGGTTCCCGCGCCAACCCGCGTGGACTATCCGCTGCTCGAACGGGATGTGCAGCAGTGGTGGGATGAACACAACATCCTCAACAAGTATCTGACGCGCAACGAGCAGGTCACGAAGCGCTGGTCGTTCGTAGACGGTCCCATCACCGCCAACAACCCGATGGGAGTGCACCACGCCTGGGGCCGTACCTATAAGGATCTCTGGCAGCGCTTCAACACGATGCGCGGCTATCGCCAGCGCTACCAGAACGGTTTCGACTGCCAGGGACTCTGGGTTGAGGTGGAGGTCGAGAAAGAGCTGGGCTTTACCAACAAGCGCCAGATCGAGGAATACGGCATCGACCGCTTCGTGGAGAAGTGCAAAGAGCGCGTGCTGCGCTACTCCGGCGTGCAGGCGGCACAGTCCATCCGGCTGGGCGAGTGGATGCACTGGAACGACTCGTACTACACGATGTCGGACGAGAACAACTACACCATCTGGGGCATGCTGCGCAAATGCTGGGAGGAAGGCTGGATCTACCGTGGCCGCGACGTGATGCCCTGGTGCCCGCGCTGCGCGACCGGCATCTCTGACATGGAGATCAACGAAGGGCGTCGAACGGTGCAGCACACCAGCGTCTACGTGCGCTTCCCGCTGACCGACCGCCCCGGCGAATATCTGCTCGTCTGGACGACTACGCCGTGGACGCTGCCCGCCAATGTGGCGTGCGCCGTCAATCCTGAGCTGCCATACGTCAAAGTAGAGCAGGATGGCGCGTTCTACTACCTCTCCGCTGATGTCGTCGGCAAGCTGAACAAGCTGCGCGGCCACGAGCACGGCGCGGCGAAGGTGGTCGAGACGCTCCAGGGGCGCGACCTGTTGGGCTGGCGCTACACCGGCCCGTTCGACGAGCTGCCCGCCTGGCAGCAGGCCAACGCCGAGCATCGAGTCGTCGCGTGGGATGAGGTCTCGGCGGCCGAGGGCACGGGCATCGTCCATATTGCACCGGGAAGTGGTCGTGAGGACTTCGGCCTCTCGAAAGAATACGGCCTTGCCGTGCTGGCGCCAGTGGACGAGAACGGCGTGTACGTGGACGGCTACGGCTGGCTGACAGGCCAATCCGTCGGCGAGGTGGCACGCCCGATCTTTGAGAACCTGCGCGAGAAGGGCTATTTCTACCAGACTGAGTCATACCAGCACGTCTATCCACACTGCTGGCGCTGCGGCACGGAGTTGATCTTCCGGCTCGTGGACGAGTGGTTCATCTCAATGCACGAGCTGCGCGAGCGCCTGATCCGCATCACCAATAACATCCGCTGGCTTCCATCGTTCGGGCTGGATCGCGAGCTTGACTGGCTGCGCAACATGGAAGACTGGATGATCTCTAAGAAACGCTACTGGGGGCTGGCGCTGCCCATCTATGTCTGCTCGGAGTGTGATGCGTTTGAGGTGATCGGCAGCCGCGAGGATCTGCATGAGCGCGCTATCGAAGGCTGGGAGCAGTTCGACGGTCATACTCCCCATCGCCCATGGGTGGACGCCGTCAAGATCCGCTGCCAGAAGTGCGGCGGCGTGGCGAGCCGTGTGCCGGATGTCGGCAATCCCTGGCTGGACGCCGGTATCGTGCCTTTCTCTACACTGCACTATCGCGGCAATCGCGAGTACTGGCGAGAGTGGTTCCCGGCGGACTTTATCACCGAGAGCTTCCCCGGACAGTTCCGCAACTGGTTCTACTCGATGCTGGTGATGGCTGCCGTGCTCGAAGATGCCGTGCCATTCAAGGCAGTGCTGGGGTTCGCGACGCTCCTCGACCAGAACGGCGAGGAGATGCACAAGAGCAAGGGCAACAGCATCCCCTTCGACGAGGCGGCTCACATCGTCGGCGCGGATACGATGCGCTGGCTCTATATCACCCACGCTCCGGAGCAGAATCTGCGCTTCCCGCGCATTCCCAGCGAGGCGGAGTCCGAGGCGGCGCGAGAAAAGGGACAGCCGCCGCGCCTCTCCGATCTGTGGATGCAGGCGCGGGCGCCGCTCGACAAGCTCTGGAATGTGTACTCGTTCTTCGTGACGTATGCCAACATCGACCAGTTCGACCCGACCACGCGCTCGGTGTCAGTGGCCAAGCGGAGCGACCTCGACCGCTGGGTGCTCTCCGAGCTACAGGAGACGGTGCAGCGGGCGACGGATCGACTGGCCGACTTCGATGCCGAATCGGCCTCGCTGGTGGTGGCCGCGTTCATTGAGGACCTGTCGAACTGGTACGTGCGCCGGAGCCGTCGCCGCTTCTGGAAGAGCGAGGAAGACGTCGATAAGCGCGCCGCATACCTGACGCTCTACGAGTGCCTGGTGACGGTGACGAAGCTGCTGGCGCCGATGACGCCATTCGTCGCGGAGTCGCTCTATCAGAATCTCGTGCGCTCGGTGGATGCCGCCGCGCCCGAAAGTGTCCACCTCTGTGACTGGCCGGTGGCGGATGAGGCGCTGCTCTCGCCACGACTGCACGACGAGACGGCGCTGGTGATGCGGATGGTGAACCTGGGGCGCGCGGCCCGCGAGAAGGCGCAAATCCGTGTGCGGCAGCCGCTTGGCGTCCTCTATGCTCGCGTTGGCAGCAAGCAGGAGGCCGAGGCGCTCCAACGGCTGGCGGATCAAGTGCTGGAAGAGTTGAACGTCAAGCGGCTGGAGCTGCTGCCATCCAAAAGCGATATGCTGGTGTATACGCTCAAGCCGCAGATGAAGGTGATCGGCCCGAAGCATGGCAAGCTGGCGCAGAAGGTGCTGGCGGCGTTGCGCGCCGTTGACCCACAGACGGGCGCCGAGGCGCTGCGCAACGAGGGTAGGCTGGCGCTCGACGTGGACGGCCAGTCGGTCACGCTGCTGCCGGATGAGGTGGAGATCGAGGCCAGCGCGCGCGAGGGCTATGTCGCGGCGGAGGAGCGGGGCGCCGTGGCGGTGATCGAGACGACGCTCACACCAGAGCTGCTGGCCGAAGGGCTGGTACGCGACCTGACCCATCTGGTGCAGGATGTGCGCAAGCATGCCGGGCTGGCCATCGAAGATACCATCGAGACATGGCTGATGACCGATGCCGATCTGGCGGCGATTGCCGTTGAGTTCCGCGACTACATCGAGGAGGAGACGCTTTCGAAGCGGCTGGTGGTCCAGAGCGAAGGGCCATCGCTCGCGCCATCGGGCGACGGCGTCTACACCGAGGCGATTCCCGCGGCGAAGCTCAATGGCCACGCGGCCACGGTGACGCTGCGCAAGGCCGCCTCAAAATAATCTGGATACACAAAAACACAAATCCCCTCTCCTCGCGGGAGAGGGGATTTGTGCGCTGGGCGCGCTGATTTGTCGCGAACGCTCGCTGCAGACTGATGCCCTGCGGCTAATCCTGAGATGCGTCTACTGCTGGCCATAGGCGCAACGACAGGTCGAGCAGGTCTGAAGAGTCCGCGCAAGGCGGACTTCGTGACTGAGCGGCGCGTGGCATGAAGCGCAGCATAGCGAGGCCATTGAGGCGCGATTCTAACCGCCAGCGCTCTTATTCCTCGGCGGGTGCTTTCTTGGCGTTCTTGCCGTTGGGCGCGCCCTGAATCAGTTGGTCAAGCTCCTTGCGCATTGCCTGGATGTCTGGGTACGAGCGATAGACGCTGGCGAAGCGCACATAGGCGATATCGTCGAGCTTGCGCAGCCGCTCCATCACCATCTCGCCGATGATGCGCGTTTCGATCTCAGCTTTGCCCAGCTTGTAGAGTTCGTTCTCGATGTCATCGACTATGGCTTCAAGCTCGCCGACGGGAATTGGCCGCTTCTGGCATGCGCGGCGCAGGCCCGTCTCCATCTTCTCGCGCTTGAACGGCTCGCGGCGGCCATCGCGCTTGACCACCATCAGCTCCGGCAGCACGACATGCTCGACGGTGCTGAAGCGCTGGTGGCAATGTTCGCAACGGCGGCGTCGGTGGATAGACCCGCCCTGATCGCGCGAATCCGTCACGCGCGATTCGAAATATCCGCAGTAGGGGCACTTCATGGATATCGCTCAGCTTCTCCCGCGCGGGCGC